>JAEZHL010000150.1 GCA_023416575.1 Pseudomonadota bacterium | reverse complement strand
GTGCCCGCGTCCTCACGTTCGGACTCAGCCCTATGTCGGACGTGCGCGCGACCGCGGTGAAGCTCGAAGCCGATGGATCGGACATCACTGTCGAGGCACCCGGCGGGAACACGCTGAACTACCGGCTCGGGGCTCCCGGCGCCCACCTCGTCGAGAACTCGCTCGGCGTCGCGGCCGTGATCCTGGCGCTCGGTGCGAACACCGAAGAGGCATTGCCGGCGCTCGCACACATTTCTCCGCCAGCCGGGCGGGGTGCGCGATCGCTGCTCAGCGTCAGCGGCGGCGAGTTGCTGCTGATCGACGAAAGCTACAACGCCAATCCGGCCTCGGTGCGAGCCGCGCTCGCGACGCTCGGAAGCGTGCCACGGATCCGCTATCCGCGTCGTGTTGCCGTTCTCGGCGATATGCTCGAGCTCGGACCCAGCGCCGCCGAGCTGCATTTAGGGCTCAAAGAAGCGGTTGACGCCGCCGGTGTCGATCTGGTCTTTGCTTGCGGCCCTAACATGGGGCGTCTGTTCGCTGAGTTGCAGCCTAGCCAGCAGGGGGGGTGGGCCGAAGTCTCGGATGGGCTCACGGGCCCGTTGCTCGATGCCGTTCGGCCCGGTGATGCGGTGATGATCAAGGGATCGCTCGGCAGCCGCATGGGGCCGCTCGTGGAAGCTTTGAAGCGCCGGTTCGCCGCGTAGCGGCCGGCTCCGATGGCGGAAGTCGTTCGCCGCTGACAGCAGCGGCTACAGGTTGTTGAAGGATCGGTACATGCTCTATGAGCTCGTAAATTTCAGCGACCAGATCAACGCACTCAACGTCTTTCGCTACATCACCTTCCGAACCGGCGGCGCCATCATGACGGCCCTGCTGTTCGTGTTCCTGTTCGGCCCGATCATCATTGACCTCCTGCGCCTGAAGCAGGGGCGCGGGCAGCCGATCCGCGACGACGGCCCGCAGACGCACCTCGCCAAGCGCGGCACGCCGACCATGGGCGGCCTGATGATCCTCTCGGGCTTCACCGTCGCGACGCTGCTGTGGGCCAACCTGTCAAATCCCTATGTCTGGGTCGTCCTCGGCGTCACGCTCTCATACGGCGCCATCGGCTTCTTCGACGACTACATGAAGGTGACCAAGCGTACGGTCGCCGGCTTCTCTGGACGGCTGCGGTTCGCGCTCGAGCTCGGGATCGCGGCGATTGCGACGGCGATTCTGATGTGGCTGTCGACGCCTGAGCTTGCCGACGCACTGACCATCCCGTTCTTCAAGAATATCATCGTCGATCTTGGACCATTCTTCCTTCTGCTTGGCATCGTGGTGATCGCAGGCGCCGGCAATGCCGTTAACCTGACCGACGGCCTCGACGGCTTGGCCATCGTGCCGGTGATGATCGCGGCAGCGACCTTCGGGCTCATCGCCTACCTCTCGGGCAACGCCAACTTCGCACGCTATTTGCAGATTCACTACGTTCCCGGCACCGGCGAGCTGGCGATCATCTGCGGTGCCCTGATCGGCGCTGGCCTCGGATTCCTCTGGTTCAACGCTCCGCCAGCGATGATCTTCATGGGCGACACCGGCTCTCTGGCGCTCGGCGGCGCGCTCGGTGCCATCGCGGTCGCGACCAAGCACGAGTTCGTGCTGGCCATCGTCGGCGGCCTGTTCGTGGTCGAGACGCTGTCCGTCATCATCCAGGTCGTATCGTTCAAATTGACGGGCAAACGCGTGTTCCGAATGGCGCCGCTCCACCATCATTTTGAACAAAAAGGCTGGAAGGAATCGACCGTGGTGGTCCGCTTCTGGATCATCTCCGTGGTGCTGGCCCTGCTCGGCCTCGCCACACTCAAGTTGCGGTAGCAATCCCTCGGGCGCCGATCGGCGAAATGAATTAGAATCACGACCATGATTCGCGTCACGACCTTCGCTGGCAAATCGGTTGCCCTGTTCGGACTTGGGGCCTCGGGCAATGCCACCGCGCTTGCGCTGGTGGCCGGAGGCGCGCGGGTTTCCGCCTGGGACGACAATGCCGATGCGCGCGCGAAGGCCAGTGCAGCGGGCGTTCCGGTGATCGACCTCGGGGCGGCGGATTGGTCTCAGTTCTCGGCGCTGGTGCTCGCGCCAGGCGTCCCCCTCACCCATCCCGAGCCGCATTGGACCGTCGCCCGCGCCCGGGATGCCGGGGTAGAGGTCATCGGCGACATCGAGCTTTTCTGCCGCGAGCGGGCACGGCACGCGCCAGGGGCACCGTTCGTCGCCATCACCGGCACGAACGGAAAATCGACCACGACCGCGCTACTCGCCCATCTCCTCCGCGCCGCCGGACGGGACGTGGCCATGGGCGGCAATATCGGCACACCGATTCTAGCCCTGCCGGAGCCGGCCGCAGACCGGGTGCACGTGGTCGAGATGTCCTCGTTCCAGATCGACCTGACGCCGTCGCTGGCGCCGACCGTCGGCGTGCTTCTCAACCTGACGCCTGATCACCTCGACCGGCACGGGACGATGGACAACTACGCCGCGATCAAGGAGCGGCTCGTCACGACGGCGGTACATGCCGCGATCGGCGTGGATGACAGCTACTGTCGCGCCATCGCTGGTCGGTTGCGCGATACCGGACGCAACCTCGATGCGTTCTCGGTCGAGCAGTCCATCCCCGACGGCTGGTCGGTGGACGGAACCAGGCTCGTATCCGGCGCGAGTTGGGCCGGTCTCAACGGTGCCTTCGCCGACCTTGCCGGCATCGGCACACTCCGTGGCCGTCATAATGCGCAGAATGCCCTGGCCGCCAGCATTGCAGTGCTGCGCCTCGGCGTCCGGCCGGAGCAGATAACTGCCGCGCTCGCCTCGTTCCCGGGTCTGCCGCATCGCATGGAGCAGGTCGGGCGTGCGGGCCGGGTCCTGTTCATCAATGATTCCAAAGCCACCAATGCCGATTCGACCAACAAGGCATTGGCCGCCTTCCCGCGCGACATCTACTGGATCGCCGGCGGCAAGGCGAAGGAAGGCGGCATCGACTCGCTGCGGAGCTACTTCCCTCGCATAGCCAAGGCTTACCTGATCGGTGAGGCCGCCACGGCGTTCGCGGCAACGCTCGGGACTGACGTTCCTCACGAGCATTCCGGCACGCTGGCGGCCGCCGTCGAGGCTGCGGCGCGCGATGCGTCCCAGAGCTCGGGCAGCGAGCCCGTGGTGCTGCTGTCCCCGGCATGCGCCTCCTACGATCAGTTCAAGAACTTCGAGCAGCGCGGCGATAGCTTCCGGCAGCTGGTGGCCGCCCTGCCCGGCGCAACTGGCTCGGGGATCTCATGACGACGGCTGGCGGACGCAGCAGCTCCCTCGCCGTCCGCCCCAAAGCGACCGGCGCAGCCGAGCCGCTGCGGAGCTGGCGCCTATGAGAATTTCAAGAACGGATCGCAGCCTCGTCGCGGAATGGTGGTTCACCGTCGACCGCGTGCTGCTGACAGCCATCCTGATCCTTGCCGGAACAGGCTTCGTGCTGTCGCTCGCGGCCAGCCCGGCTGTCGCGCTCAAGAAAGGACTGGCTGCCTTCCATTTCGTCGAGCGACATGCGGTGTTCTCACTGCTCGGCGCTGCCATCATGCTGGCCGTTTCCATGATGCAACCGCGGCAGCTGCGAAGGCTGGCGCTGATCATCTTCGTGTTAGCCATCTCGTTGATGATCTCCGTCCTGATCACAGGCGAGGAGATCAACGGTGCTCGCCGCTGGGTGCGCTTCCTGGGCTTCTCCCTGCAGCCGTCCGAGCTCGCCAAACCGGCGTTCGTGATCCTCGCTGCCTGGGCGTTCGCGGAGGTCCAGAGGCAGGTCGAAATGCCGGCGCGGTTCGTCGCCGTCGCGCTCTGGGCGACGTTTGCGGCGCTGCTGCTCATGCAGCCCGACGTCGGCCAGACTTTTCTCATCAGCACCATCTGGGGGACACTGTTCGTCCTGTCTGGCCAGCCGCTGATCTGGGCCGCCGTGTTCGCCGCCATCGGATCCGTTGGGCTGGCAGGCGCCTATTTCTCGCTCGATTACGTGCGCTTGCGCGTCGATCGCTTCCTTGGTGCGGGCGGGGATGAATACTCGCAGACGGCACGCGCGCTGCAGTCCTTCATCGAGGGCGGGTTCCTGGGCCGCGGCCCCGGCGAGGGCACCATCAAGACCGCCCTCCCCGATGCGCACACGGACTTCATCTTCGCGGTCGTGGCCGAGGAATACGGCGCGATCGCCTGTTTGGCCATCGTCGCCCTGTTCGCGATCATCGTATTGCGCGCCTATTTCCGAACGTTTACGGAAACCGATCCATTCGCGCGACTTGCGGTGGCAGGGCTGACGATGATGTTCGGGCTTCAGGCATCGATCAATATGGGCGTGAACGTCGGATTGCTGCCGGCAAAGGGAATGACGTTGCCGTTCATCTCGGCGGGAGGCTCCTCGCTGCTGTCGGTTTTTCTTACGATGGGCATGATCCTTGCTTTGACCCGGAGGCGGCCTGACGCCTTGCGCTTGAGAAGGCCGCATTTGCCGCGCACAAGCGAGGATCGCCTCGGACAGATGGGACCAGCAGCGCAGTGAACTCTCCCTCAGTGATGCTCGCAGCCGGCGGCACCGGTGGACACCTCTTTCCGGCCCTCGCGCTCGCACAGGAGCTTGGCCGGCGCGGCATCGCCGTCGATCTGATGACCGACATGCGCGGCGACCGTTATGGCAGCGATTTTCCCGCGCGCCGGATCTATCGGGTCCCCTCGGCGACGATCAGCGGCGAGCGGCGCTCGCTGCTCACGGCCGCAAGCACCGCCATGACGCTGGGGCGTGGCATCCTGAGTGCCTACCGGCAGCTCGGCACCATTCGTCCGGCAGCCGTCATCGGCTTCGGCGGCTATCCTAGCTTTCCGCCGCTGACGGCGGCATGGCTGCGGCGAATTCCGACGGCCGTCCACGAGCAGAACGCCGTCCTTGGCCGCGCCAATCGCATCGTGGCGCGGCGGATCACGGCGATCGCGACCTCGTTCCCGAGCGTGCGCCACCTCGATCCGGGGCTCGCAGGGAAAGTTCGGCTGACTGGAAATCCGGTGCGCGACGCCGTCATCGAGCGCGCCGCCCGCCCCTACACGCTTCCCACGCCGGGTGGCAGCATGTCCTTGCTCGTCTTCGGCGGCAGCCAGGGCGCGCGCTTCTTCTCGGACGTGATGCCGGCCGCGGTTAGGCTTCTGGCGCCCGAAACCAGGCGGCGCCTCAGAATCGTCCAGCAATGCCGCGAAGAGGATCTCGACCGGGTACGGCAGGCATACGCGGAACTTGGGATCGATATGGAACTTGCGAGCTTTTTCCGCGATCTGCCCGAGCGGATGGCTTCGGCCCACCTGGTGATCGGACGGGCCGGCGCTTCCTCCGTTGCCGAGCTCACCGTGCTCGGCCGCCCCTCGATCCTGGTGCCGCTGCCGTATGCGATCGACAACGACCAATTGCAGAACGCAACACAAGTTGCCATGAGCGGGGGGGCACTGTGCATTGCGCAGAAAGATCTGACGCCGGAGCGTCTCGCGAATGAGATCGCGCGTCTCGGCGCCGATCCGGATGCGCTGGTGCGAATGGGGGCGGCCGCCAAGGCTGAAGGCCGGCCGGATGCTGTCGTCCGGCTTGCCGATCTCGTCGAGGAGCTCATGGGCGCGCGCCAGCCCGCTGAGCGGGGAAAGAGTTGAGGACAATCCATGGAAATACCCCGCGGTATCGGGACCATTCACATCGTTGGCATTGGCGGCATCGGCATGAGCGCGATTGCCGAGATCCTGCACGACAAGGGCTTCAGCGTGCAGGGGAGCGACCAGAAGGACAGCACCAACGTCAAGCGGCTGAGAGCCAAGGGCATCCGCGTCTTCGTCGGTCACGACGGGGCCAACCTGGCGGACGCGGGCTTTGTCGTCATTTCGACTGCGGTCAAGGCTGGTAATCCGGAGCTCGAGGCCGCGCGCGCCAAGGGCTTGCCGATCATCCGCCGCGCCGAGATGCTGGCGGAGCTGATGCGGCTCTACTCGACCGTGTCGGTGACGGGCACGCACGGCAAGACGACGACAACCTCGCTCATCGCGCACGTCTTCAATCAGGCCGGCTTCGACCCGACCGTGATCACTGGCGGCATCATCAATGCCTGGGGCTCGAACGCGCGGCTCGGGCAAGGTCCCTGGATGATCGTCGAAGCCGACGAATCCGACGGCACGTTCATCAAGATCCCGACCCAGATCGGCGTCGTCACCAACATCGACCCGGAGCACCTCGACTACTTCAAGACTGTCGAGAACATGCACCGCGAGTTCGAGGCGTTCTACCGCAACATTCCGTTTTACGGGCTTGCCGTCACCTGCACCGACCACCCCGTGGTTCGGGAAATGGTGGACAGGTTGCAGCTGCGTCGCGACGGGCGCCGGCTTATCACCTATGGCACACAGCCCGGCGCCGACATGGTGCTCGGCGCGGTGCGGTTCGACAAGCTCAACACCATATTCGATGCGGAGCTCGGGCCACGTGTGGCCGGCGGAGCGCGCAGCCTCACCGGTTGGCGGGTCGCCGTGCCCGGACAGCACAACGCGCTCAATGCGTTGGCCGCCATTGCCGTTGCCGCTGAAGCCGGCATCCCCGATGACGCCATCAGGCAGGCCTTGGCGTCGTTTCCCGGCGTCAAACGCCGCTTTCAGCTCACGGGCACCTGGAACGGTGTCTTCATCTTCGACGACTACGGCCACCATCCCGTCGAGATCGCCGCCGTGCTGCGGGCGGCGCGGGCGAGCGCGGGCGAAGGCCGCGTCATTGCCGTCGTGGAGCCACATCGCTACTCGCGTGTGCGCGACCTTTTCGGCGACTTCTGCGCGTGCCTGCAGGAGGCGGACAGCGTGATCGTCATGCCGCTCTACTCGGCAGGCGAACCACCGATCGACGGCATCGATAGCCACGCACTGGCCGATGGCATCCGCGACGCCGGCCATGCGTCGGTGCTTGCCGTCGACCGCGAGGCTGACGTCGTGCCGGCCTTGTGGGATCTTGCGCGGCCGGGCGACATGGTCATCTGCCTCGGGGCCGGTAATTCGACCGAGTTCGCCCATGCCCTCCCCGAGCTGCTTGGCGGCGACCCCAAGCGCGTCGGAGGTGCCGCGTGAGCTTCCCCGATCTCGTGCCTGCGCTCAGCGCGGAGATGCCGGATCTCAGGGGCCGGCTCACCGGCAACACACTGATGTCCGGCATCACTTGGTTCCGCGTCGGCGGCCCGGCGCAACTCCTCTTCTCGCCCGCCGACGAAGCCGATCTCGCCTACTTCCTGTCACGGGCTCCGTCCGATCTGCCGGTGACGGTCATCGGGCTCGGCTCGAACCTTCTGGTGCGCGATGGCGGCGTGCCTGGCGTAGTCATCCGACTCGGGCGCGGCTTCTCCAACATCACCGTCGAGCCGGACCATCGGCTGCGTGCCGGCACCGCCCTCCCGGACGTGAAGGTGGCCCGCGCGGCAGCTGATGCGCAGATCGCGGGGCTCGCGTTCTCTCGCGGCATTCCCGGCTCGATCGGCGGGGCTCTGCGCATGAACGGCGGCGCGCACGGAACCGAGACCAAGGATGTCCTCGCTGGTGCCCGCGCCGTGGACCGGCAGGGCAACATTCACGTGCTGTCGCTGGCTGACATGGGCTTCAGCTATCGCCATT
>JAEZHL010000140.1 GCA_023416575.1 Pseudomonadota bacterium | reverse complement strand
GCAGGCGGGCTCGGGCGATCATCGAGGACGCGCGCGAGAGCGTGGCGGATCTCGTCGGCGTCAGCCCGGCCCAGGTCGTGTTCACGAGCGGCGCCACCGAGGCCAACGCCTGGGTGCTGCGGGCCGGTTGGGATGCGGTTCTCGTCGCGGGGATCGAGCACGATTCAGTTCTGGCCCCGGCGCGCAGCGCGATCCCGCGCGTGATCGACGTTCCGGTGAGCGGCAACGGCGAGATTGCGCTTGAGGGGGTGCAGCGGGCCGTCGAAGGCGATGCGCCCAGCGGAGCGAAGCGGCTCATTGCGGTGCAACTCGCCAACAACGAGACGGGCGTCGTTCAGCCGGTTGCCGAAGTGGCGGCGCTGGCTTCGGCGGCCGGGATCAAGGTTCATACGGATGCCGTGCAAGCGGCAGGGCGCGTGCCCGTGGATTTCGCGCAGCTCGGGGTCGACACGCTCAGCCTTTCCGCCCACAAGCTCGGTGGTCCGAAGGGGGTGGGGGCACTCATTCTGCGCGACGGCTTCGATCCTGCGCCGCTGGTCATCGGCGGCGGACAGGAGCGGCGGCGGCGCGCGGGGACCGAGAACGTCCCTGGCATCGCAGGATTTGGCGCGGCGGCGGCAGCCGCCAAGCGGGATCTGGCCGACATGGGGCGCATCGCGCGGCTCCGCGACAGGCTGGAACGCGAGGCGGTCGCAGCAGCGCCGGGGGCCGTCGTCGTCGGGGCAAGCGGGCAGCGGCTCGCCAACACGACGTGTCTGGCGCTGCCGGGGCTGGCGGCCGAGACACTCGTCATCCGGCTCGACCTGGCGGGGGTTGCCGTCAGCGCCGGAGCCGCCTGCTCGTCGGGCAAGGTCGGCGCGAGCAGCGTGCTTGCCGCCATGGGCCTGCCGACGGACGTGGCGCGGTCGGCCATCCGGGTGAGCCTCGGGTGGACGTCGACCGAGGCCGATGTCGATGCATTCCTGGCGGCCTGGGTTTCCATCGCCGGCAGTTATGGCCGCCAGCGGGCTGTGGCCTGAGCGGCGGGTACGGAATTCAAGAAACGGAGAAGACGATCATGGCAGCGGTTGAGCAAACGATCGAGCAGGTCAGAAGCATCGACGTCGACCAGTACAAGTACGGCTTCGAGACCCAGATCGAGAGCATCAAGGCGCCGAAGGGGCTGAACGAGGACATCGTCCGCTTCATTTCCGAGAAGAAGGGCGAGCCCGCCTGGATGCTCGAATGGCGGCTCGATGCCTACCGGCGCTGGCGCACGATGACGGAGCCGGCGTGGGCGAAGGTTCAATATCCGAAGATCGACTTCGAGGACCTTTACTACTACGCCGCGCCGAAGAGCACCGAGGGTCCGAAAAGCCTCGATGAGGTCGATCCCGAGCTGCTACGCACCTACGAGCGGCTTGGCATTCCGCTCAAGGAGCAGGAGATGCTGGCCGGCGTGCAGGGCGCCAAGGTGGCCGTCGACGCCGTTTTCGACAGCGTCTCGGTCGTGACCACGTTCAAGAAGGAGCTGGCCAAGGCCGGCGTCATCTTCTGCTCGATCTCGGAGGCGCTCCGTGAGCATCCCGAGCTCGTGAAGAAGTACCTGGGCTCGGTCGTGCCGCAGTCGGACAACTTCTACGCGGCGCTGAACTCGGCCGTGTTCTCCGACGGCTCGTTCGTCTACGTGCCCGAGGGCGTGCGCTGCCCGATGGAGCTGTCGACCTACTTCCGCATCAACGAGAAGCAGACCGGTCAGTTCGAGCGGACCCTGATCATCGCCGACAAGGGCGCCTACGTCTCGTATCTCGAGGGCTGCACCGCGCCGATGCGCGACGAGAACCAGCTGCACGCGGCCGTCGTCGAGCTGATCGCGCTCGACGATGCCGAGATCAAGTATTCGACCGTCCAGAACTGGTACCCGGGCGACAAGGAAGGCAAGGGCGGCATCTATAACTTCGTCACCAAGCGTGGTGACTGCCGAGGCCGCAACTCCAAGATCTCCTGGACGCAGGTCGAGACGGGCTCGGCCATCACCTGGAAGTACCCGAGCTGCATCCTGCGCGGCGACAACTCGCGCGGCGAGTTCTACTCGATCGCCATTTCCAATGGCTATCAGCAGGTCGACAGCGGCACCAAGATGATTCACCTCGGCAAGAACACGTCGAGCCGGATCATTTCAAAGGGCATCGCGGCAGGCTTCTCGCAGAACACCTACCGTGGTCTCGTCTCCGCACACCGGAAGGCGACGGGCGCACGCAACTTCACCAACTGCGACAGCCTGCTGATCGGCGACAAGTGCGGGGCGCATACCGTGCCCTACATCGAGGCGAAGAACTCGACGGCGCACTTCGAGCACGAGGCGACGACGTCCAAGATCTCCGACAACCAGCTGTTCTACTGCATGCAGCGCGGCCTGTCGGAAGAGGAGGCAGTGGCGCTGATCGTCAACGGCTTCGTGCGCGATGTGCTGCAGCAGCTGCCGATGGAGTTCATGGCCGAAACGCAGAAGCTGATCGGCATCAGCCTGGAAGGCTCGGTCGGCTGACGTCCCGTTCTGTCCCGATGTTCGGCGAGCTCTCCATTGCCTGAGCTGCGTCGGTCGGGGGAGGCGAAGCATAACGAGGAAGAGCCGGCTACGGCGGGCCGGCAGAGCATCGACGAGGGGTCATACGCGCAAGAGGGTAGACCGGGGTTGAACGGATAACAGCCGCAGCCTCGTGACTTGGCACCGGAGGAAACGGGAAATGTCGAGCGAGATCGCCCAACTCGAGCGGGCTTGGCTGAAGGCTGAAGCGGTTGTCGACGAGCTGAAGCAGGAAGCCTCGAAGGCGAGTGCAGAGCTGGCGCGGATGCGACAGGTACGGGGAGAGGAAACGAGGGACTTGAGCGCGCTCGCCACCACGGTGGAGCAGCTCATGGCGCGCCGGGAGGAAGCGGAGCGGACGGCAAGTGCCGCCTTCGACCGCTACTGGTCGGCGCAGACGCATGGCAGTGGTTCCGGCTCCGCATATGCGTGAGGCCGGAAGAGGATGACGAGGAAGGAGCGGCGTGCGTGCCGCTCGAGGAGAGACGTGGAAATGCTTGAGATCCGGAACTTGCACGTAAAGATCGCCGACGAGGACAAGATGATCCTCAATGGCGTGGACCTCATCGTGCCGAAGGGCGAGGTGCATGCGATCATGGGGCCCAACGGCTCGGGCAAGTCCACGCTCGCCTACGTTCTCGCCGGCCGCGAGGACTACGAGGTCACCGAAGGCGACATCCTGTGGAACGGCGAAAGCCTGCTCGAGATGGAGCCCGACGAGCGTGCGGCCAAGGGCGTGTTCCTCGCCTTCCAGTATCCGATGGAGATTCCCGGGGTCGCCGGCCTCACCTTCCTGCGCTCAGCCGTCAACGCGCAGCGTAAGAAGCGTGGCGAGGCGGAGCTGACGACGCCCGAGTTCATGAAGCTCGTGCGTGAGCGCGCCAGCAAGCTCAACATCGACGTCGAGATGCTGAAGCGCCCCGTCAACGTCGGCTTCTCGGGTGGCGAGAAGAAGCGCTCCGAGATCCTGCAGATGGCGATGCTCGAGCCGACCATGTGCGTGCTCGACGAGACCGACTCCGGCCTCGACATCGACGCGCTGCGGATCGTCTCGGAAGGCGTAAACGCGCTGCGCGGCCCTGACCGGGCGATGCTGGTCATCACGCACTACCAGCGGCTGCTGAACTACATTGTGCCGGACAAGGTGCACGTGCTCGCGCACGGGCGGATTCAGCGGACTGGCGGCAAGGAGCTGGCGCTCGAGCTCGAGAAGTCGGGCTATGCCGAGTTCACCAAGGCGGCCTAACGCGAGCAGGTGATGAACGAGATGAACGTGGGCTTGATGAAAACGAAGGCCGAGCAGGCCCTCACAGAAAGCTTCGAGGCCGTGGCCGCTCGCCTGCCGGGCGGAGCCGCGGTGCGTGAGGAACGGCGGCGCGCGATCGGCGCGTTCGCCGGCCTGGGATTGCCGCACCGGCGCGTCGAGGAGTGGAAATACACGGACCTCAGGTCGCTGCTGAAGGAGGCATTCGCGCCGGTGGTCGGGCAGGCGCCCGCGCCTGCGGAAGCGGACCTGAACGCGGCCCTGGGTCCGCTCGCGGCGCTCGATGCCCATCGCATCGTCGTCAGTGACGGGGCCTACGTGGCGGCGCTCTCCGGCGGCAGCCTCCCGCAAGGCCTGGCAGTGAGAGCGCTCGGCGAAGCGCTGGTGGAATCGCCCGACAAGATCGGCGAGAACCTGGTGCGGATGGTTCGTTCCGACGACGCGATCGAAGCGCTCAACACCGCCTTTGCGACCGACGGTGTCGTCGTGCGCGTTGCCGACGATGCGCAGCTCGAGAAGCCGATCCTCCTCGTCTTCGCCCGCACCAGCGCGGACAAGGGGCTGGTGACGACGCGCAACGTCGTCAGTGTTGGCAAGGGCGCGCGGGCGACGTTGATCGAGGCCTTCGTGACGTTGCCGGGCGCCGCATCGGCCGGCCAGCGCAACGCCGCGACTGAGATCGTGGTGGGCGATAATGCAGCCCTGGTGCACGTCAAGGTCATCGCCGAGACGGCCGAGGCCGTGCATCTCGGCAGCATCACGAGCAGCATCGGCGCCGACGCGAATTACCGCGCCTTCCAGCTCTCGGCCGGGCCGGGGCTCACCCGCAACCAGATCTTCGTCACCTTCGGCGGTGAGGGCGGCAAGCTCGACTGCTCGGGTACCTTCCTGGCGACCGGCGGCGAGCACATCGACACCACGCTGGTGGTCGATCATGCCGTGCCGCACTGTGAGAGCCGCGAACTCTACAAGGGCGTTCTCGATGGCCATGCCCGCGGCATCTTCCAGGGCAAGGTGATCGTGCGCCCCGATGCGCAGAAGACGGACGGCAAGCAGATGGCGCAAGCGCTGATGCTGTCGCCAGACGCCGAGTTCGACAGCAAGCCGGAGCTCGAGATCTACGCCGACGACGTCGTCTGCGGTCACGGCTCGACCTCCGCCGAGATCGACCCGGACCACATCTTCTACTGCAAGTCGCGCGGCATCCCGGAGCCCGAGGCGCGGGCGCTTCTCATCGAGGCGTTCGTCGGCGAGGCCATGGACAAGGTCGAGGACGAGGCAGTCCGCGAGGCTCTGATGGAGACCGCGCGCACGTGGCTCAACAAGAGGACGGCTTGAGACAAGCCGTATCGGGCGTGACACAGGCAACGGCAACGCAAACACCGTCCGCTGACAAGAGGTTCGACGTCGAGCGCTACCGCGCCGACTTCCCGATCCTCTTCCGCGACATCTATGGCAAGCCGCTCGTCTATCTCGACAGCGCGGCCTCGGCGCAGAAGCCGCTGCCGGTGATCGAGGCGATGGATCACGCGATCCGGTACGAGTACGCCAACGTCCACCGCGGCATCCATCTGCTCTCCAACGCGGCGACGCAGAAATACGAGGAGGCGCGCGAGACGGTGCGCCGCTTCCTCAATGCGCCCGCGGCGGAGGAGATCGTCTTCACCAAGAACGCGACGGAGGCGATCAATCTCGTCTCCTACGCGTACGGGCTCGACAACATCCAGGAAGGCGACGAGATCGTGCTCTCCGTGATGGAGCACCACTCGAACATCGTCCCCTGGCATTTCCTGCGCGAGCGCAAGGGCGCCGTCCTGAAGTGGGTGCCGGTCTCCGAGAGCGGCGAGTTCCTGCTCGAGGAGTTCATCCGGCTCCTCACCCCGCGCACCAAGTTGGTGGCCCTCGCGCATGTCTCGAACGTGCTCGGAACGGTGGTGCCGGTGAAGGAGGTCTGCCGCATCGCTCATCAGCGCGGCATCCCGGTCCTGATCGACGGCTCGCAGGCGGCGGTGCATATGCCCGTCGATGTCGAGGAGATCGGCTGCGACTTCTACGTGTTCACCGGCCACAAGGTGTACGGGCCGACAGGCATCGGCGTGCTCTGGGGCCGCAAGGCGCTGCTCGATGCCATGCCGCCGTTCCTGGGCGGCGGCTCGATGATCGAAAGCGTTGCCGTCGACCGCATCAGCTACGGCCAGCCACCGAACAAATTTGAAGCTGGCACCCCGCCCATCGTCGAGGCGATCGGGCTCGGCGCGGCGCTCAACTACATGATGCAGATCGGCCGTCACGAGATCGCGGCCTATGAACGCGAGCTGACGAAGTACGCTCATCAGAGGCTCGGGGAGTTCAACTGGCTGAAGATCTTCGGCACGACACCGGACAAGGGCGCCATCGTGTCCTTCAGCATGGAGGGCTTGCACCCCCATGACGTATCGACGATCGTCGACCGGTCCGGAATAGCCATCCGCGCGGGCCATCACTGCGCGCAACCGCTGATGGACCGCTATGGGGTGCCGGCCATGTGCCGGGCCTCGTTTGGTCTTTACAACACGAAGGCCGAGGTCGATGCGCTGGCAGCAGCGCTGATCCGCGCCCACGAGTTCTTCGCCTGAGCGCCTGAGGAGTTGAGCTGCCATGGACGAGAAGCCTCACGAGCGCGACGTGATGGAGATTGCGCCGGCCTCAGGTTCGAGCGACGCTCCGCCGTCAGGGGATGATGGGCGCCCGATGCCACCGACGGTCGCCGACGGCGGCACCCCCGTCGCGGGCTCGGCGCTTTCGGCGGAGGAACTGGAGCAGCTGACCGCTGACATCGTCGGCGCCTTGAAAACGGTCTATGATCCCGAAATTCCGGCCGACATCTACGAGTTGGGTCTCATCTACAAGATCGATGTCGACGACAACCGGCACGTGGCGATCGAAATGACCCTGACAGCGCCCGGCTGCCCGGTTGCGGGCGAGATGCCGCTGTGGGTCGAGAACGCGGTCAGCGCCGTGCCGGGTGTCAGCGGCGCGACCGTCACGCTCACCTTCGATCCGCCGTGGGAGAAGGAGCGCATGAGCGACGAGGCGCGGCTGGCCCTCAACATGTTCTGAGGTCTCGGCAGCGCGATCTGAAGCACGCGAGCGCTGGTCTCTCGTAATCGCGGCCGGGCAAGCTATATTGAAGGCATCCACGACCTTGAACCGTTGGATGATGAGATGATGGCGATAAGACCGAAGCCGAAGGTGATGACCCTCACGGACGCCGCAGCCGAGCGCGTGCGTCAGATCATGGCCTCCCGTCCCGACGTGGTGGCCCTGCGCGTCGGCGTGAAGAACGGCGGCTGCGCTGGCATGGAATACACGATGAGCTGGGCCGTCGAACAGGACAAGTTCGACGAGGTGGTCGAGGACAAGGGGGTCAAGATCCTGATCGACCCCAAGGCCATCCTGTTCCTCCTCGGGACCGAGATGGACTACAAGGTCGACAAGCTGGCTTCGCAGTTCGTCTTCAACAATCCCAACCAGCAGAGTGCTTGCGGCTGCGGCGAGTCTGTCTCGATCACGCCCGTTTCCAAAGAGCGCCTCGAGACGATCAAGGCCTGAGCCCGGCACCTTTCCGCGATCATACACGGGGGATTTCGCTCATGACCAGCGCCGCAACCGGTGCGGAAGGAATCGCGCAGGAAGAGCCCTGGGTCGGCGAAGTCCTGGAATTCTGGTTTCGAGGAGCTGACCCCCGAGGATTGGTTCCGCAAGAGCGATGAAACGGACGCTCTCTGCCGGAGCCGCTTCATGGACGTCCACGAGACGGTCGCCGCCCTCCCGGCCGATGCAGCCTGGACGAGCCCCCGGCGGGCGCTCGCGACCATCATCGTGCTCGATCAATTCCCGAGGAACATGTTCCGCGGCACGCCCCGCGCCTTCGCGACCGACCCGCTGGCGCGCGACGTCGCGCTAGGGGCCGTTGAGCGTGGGTTGGATCGCGAGTTCGACGTCCACGGCCGCTGCTTCATGTATCTCCCGTTCGAGCATAGCGAGGATCTGGCCGATC
>JAEZHL010000454.1 GCA_023416575.1 Pseudomonadota bacterium | reverse complement strand
TTTTACTGAACGTGACGGTTTCGCCGATTTTGACCTGAAGGTCACCCAACTGTGCACTCATGTTGATCTCCCAAAAAGTGCGGCGTTGATGATCAATTTGGCTATTCAAAACGCGCGAAATGCGCAGGCCTTCACGCTGGGTTCGGGTCAGAAGGTGCAGGCATGGCGATCACACCCGATTGCGCCAGGCGCTCCAGCTCGTCCTGCGAATAGCCGAGTTCTCTCAGAACCTCCTGAGTGTCCTGGCCCGGTTCGATCGGCAGCCGTTTCCGCTGCGGGATGGCGCCATCGTAGCGGATTGGATGATTCACCAGCGTCGCCGTTTCACCGCCGATGTCGATCTTGTCGAACACTTCGCAGGCGGCCACCTGCGGATCGGAAGCGAGATCATCGAAGTCGTTCACTGGCGCGAACCAGAGCTTGTGCTTTGCCAGCCCTTCCGCGGCCTCTTCATAGGTCTTGCGTTCCAACGCGCGGGCAACGGTCTGGGCAATGATGTCCCGGTTCTCGTAACGTGGCAGATGGGCGATCTCGCGGATACCATCATCGTCGAGTGCGTCCGCAAGCGACTGCATCATGGTCGGCGATGCGCTGTTCGACAGAACAATGAAACGGCCATCGGCGAGGCGATACACACCGTAAGGCGCTTCATGGAACCAAGTCCCGAGATGGCTGTCGCGCTTGTAGATCGATCGATCGGCTTTCCTATTATAATATGTCGTGAGCGCTTCTGCCTGCAAATCGAGGCCAGCGGAAAACAGGCTCGATTCCACGCGCGTTCCAATTCCGGTTTGCAGCAGCCGGACGTAAGCACCGAGCACGCCGAGCGCCAGCAAGGCGCCGCCATGCTGATCGACCACCGCAGCCCCAACCGCCTTCGGGCCTCCGAACCTGTCGCCATTTCCGGCAATCAGACCACAGCGCGCCTGGACGAGCAGATCCTGCCCGGGGTTTTCAGCAAGAGGACCGGTCGAGCCGAAGCCGCTCGCTGACGCATAGATCAGAGCGGGGTGCTTCTCGCGCAGCGCTTCATAGCCAAAGCCGAGGCGATCAAGTACGCCCGGCCTGAAATTTTCCATCACGATCTGCGCCGTCCCGATCAGGCGCAAAACGAGCTCCCGCCCCTCAGGAGACTTCAGATCCACAGCAAGGCTGCGCTTGTTCCTGTTGGCCGTAAGGAACAGGCTGCTGACGCCGTTTACATAGGAAGAGGCTCCAGCCCACTTGCGTTCGAATGCACCAGTCACGGGCTCGATCTTAATGACATCCGCACCGAGATCCGCCAGATACTGAGATGCTGCCGGTCCCTGCAGATAATGGCAGAAACTGACGATACGAACCCCTGACAACAGCATTCATTCCCCCCGGATCGTGCCCCGTTAGCTTGGCTATCATATGAAAGGCGCAGGTTGCACCAGCCCATCGACCTTTGCATCAGATCGTATGAAATCGTTACCAATGTCAAGGTGGACCCCAACTTCACCCCCCGTTATGGAGGTTCGCTTCAGGCAAGAGAGCTTTGCGAAAATCGAAATCCTGGATATTCGAGCAAGGCTACGGCAGACGATACCGCCCCCCGCCGTATTCCAGGTGTGCTCTGATTAATCTTGTGTCACATTAGGTCAGCCGTGAGCTCAGGTGACAGCCGAAACGAATAAGGGACTCGCAGATTTTGGATAGCGGTAGCGGACCAAAACTCAAAGACGTGGCGAAGCTCGCCCGATGCTCTCCAACGACGGTGTCGCGCGTCCTTAACGACCATCCGTTCGTCAGCGAGGAGGTGCGTGAGCGGGTCCGCCGCGCCGCACAAAGCCTCGGCTACGTCCCAAATGGTTCCGCCCGCGCACTCAGGTCCACCCGCTCGCGGATAGTTGGGATTGTCATCCCGACTCTTAAGAATGCGATCTACGCGACGATGGTCGACGCACTCGAGGCGCGGCTGAGCAAGGACGGCGTCTCGCTCATTATTGGAACGTCATCATACGACGCGTGGTCCGAGCATGCGCAAGTGACGACGCTCGTCGAGCGGGGGGCGGAGGCCATCGTTCTCGTCGGTCACCTACACCGGAAGGAAACGATCGACCTCCTGAACAGGCAGGGCATACCGCACGTCTATACTTACACATCTCGATCAAGCGAAACCGGGGCGTCGGTCGGTTTCGACAACACGCACGCCGGCGCCATGGCGGCCGAGTTCCTTCACAGCTACGGACATCGCCGCTTTGGCATGATTTCTGGTTTGACGAAGGACAACGATCGCGCCACCGAGCGGCGCGACGGCTTCGTGAAGACCCTGGCTGCTCTTGGCATCAAGCGGAGCGCCATCGCCACTGCGGAAGCGCCTTACACGATTGAAGGTGGCGTAACCGCCATGCGCACGCTGCTGGCCGGAGCTGTATCGTTGACCGCCGTGTTCTGCGGCAGCGACACGATCGCGGCCGGCGTTGTCAAGTTCTGCAACCAACACGGCATGGCAGTGCCTGGCGATCTCTCCGTCCTTGGCTTCGACAATCTCGAGATCGCCGAACTAACCTCACCGCAACTCTCCACCATAGAAGTTCCCGCGGAGGAAATGGGGTTGCGTACCGCCGAGTACATTCTCGCGCCAGCGAGCCAGCGCGTGTTCATGCGCAATCGCGAGCTGAACACGCGCCTGATCGTGCGCGGCAGCACGGGCCCCGCGCCGCGCGGCGACGCATAATCCTGGTTCGAGGTCCGGGCTCTCTCGAGCTCGCGTCAAGACGGGAGATACGGCCGACGTCACGGCAGCTCGACGCCCCCCCTGACCGAATGAGCAGCAACGCTCTCTGCCTATCGATCTCGCCCCTGAGTGCATTCAGCTTCGATAATTACCGGGAGGCGCAGTTTTGGCCTTGGCGAAGCTGATGGGACGTGGCATAGACACCTTACTGAAATCGTTACCATAACATCACAATAATGACGATTTCGATTAAAAGAGAGGACGCATGGAGAGCATGGGGAGATCCGGCCCACAAGCTGCGCCACGCCTAGTTGTGGCAATCATAACTTGGCTGGATGGGATCAATTCGCTGGCGAAGCTCGCTGCTGGCTTGTTGCTGGGTATAGCAACAGTATCCGTCGCCTATCAGATATTTGTTCGATTCATTATCGATCGTATCGGCTTCAACATCTCCGCCCCCTGGACTGAAGAAGTTGCGCGCTATGCGCTGATTTGGGCGATTTTCGTCGGAGTTGGTGTCATCTCCCGATCGGCAGGTCTGATTGCGGTGGAGATGCTGCCCCAGACATTGCCGCGGCTGCTCGGCAAAATCGTCAAGATGATCTCCATCATCATAACGATCGCGTTTTTCACCGCCTTGGTGTGGATCGGCGGAAGCTTCGTCGCCGAAAGCGCAATCGAAACCTCGCCCGTGATGCGCATTCCGATGTCGTGGGTCTATGCCGCAATGCCTGTCGGCGCCACGCTAGCCGTCGTCAATTTGACCGTCTTGCTGATCGAGGGGCTCTTTTTCGGTCGCGACGTCGTGCAGTCAGATCCCGAACTCGCAGACTGAGGCGCGAATCATGTTGCAGATCGCAGTTGGCTTTTTCGCCTTGCTGGCGCTTGCGGTTCCGATCGCGGTTACGCTCGGCATCCTTTCCTTCTGGGGCCTCATGAGTTCGGGCATTCCTCTGATGGCTGCCCTGCAGTCATCATTCGAAAGCCTGGATAGCTTTTCATTGATGGCCGTCCCGTTCTACATCCTTGCTGGAAATATCATGCAAGCCGGAGGGATTTCCGAGCGCCTCGTTGCGCTCGCGAATTCGATCATCGGCTGGGTACGCGGTGGACTTGGCGCGGCCGCCGTTCTCACAAGCATGTTCTTCGCGACTATTTCGGGTTCATCTTCTGCCACCACAGCGGCAGTCGGCTCGATCACTATCCCTGCAATGGTCCGTAAGGGCTATCCGAAGACATTCGCGTGCGCCGCAGTGGCGTCAGCCGGTGAGTTGGGTGTGATCATCCCACCATCCTTGCCGATGATCATCTACGCGCTCGTAATGGGCGTATCCGCCGCGGATCTTTTTCTCGCCGGCGTGATTCCGGGCCTGCTTATCGGGTGCTCGCTGATGGCGACGATCATCATCGTCGCGAACATAAAGGGCTTTGACGAGGTCACCAAGCTGACCACGGGCGAATGGCTGCGCGGTATCGCCAAGGCACTCCGCGGCGCCGGGGCTGCACTTCTCATGCCGGTCATCATTCTGGGCGGCATTTACTCTGGCGCATTCACGCCAACCGAAGCTGCAGTCGTTGCGACGGTGTACGGCTTTGCCATCAGCATCTTCGTTTATCGCCAGCTCGATATGCGTGGCGTGATAAACGTACTGATGAAAAGCGCGATCACGTCGGCCGGCTTGCTGCTGATCGTCGCTTTCGCCTCCGCCTTCGGGTTCTTTTTGACCATTAACCAGATCCCACATCACGTCGGCGCCTGGATTGGATCCATTGCCGGATCAGCAATGATGTTTCTGCTGATGGTGAACATTCTCCTGTTCATCGTGGGCATGTTCATGGAGACACTTGCGGCGATCGTCATCCTCGCACCAATTCTTGGCCCGGTTGCCGCCCAATACGGGATCGATCCCATCCACTTCGGTTTGATCATGATCGTCAATCTCGCGACGGGCATGGTGACGCCACCGGTTGGTGTGAATCTCTTCGTCGTCTGCGAGGTTGCGAAAGTTCGGCTCGATCAGCTGATCCGGCCCTTGCTGCTCTTTTTGGCGGTGCTGGTGGTGAACATTCTGGTCATCACCTACGTGCCGAGCCTTTCAACTGTGCTCATCCGATAAAAACCAGGAGGACAATTGTGAAAGCATCAATGAGGACTGCGGCTCTTGCCTTGGCATTAGCCGGACTGCAGATGACACCTGCCCATGCGCAGGTCGAGATCAGCATTGGGCATACGCTCAATCCCGAAAGCCACTATCATGTCGGGGCAAGCAAGTTCAAAGAACTGGTCGAGCAGCGCACGAACGGCCAAGTCAAGGTCACTCTCTTCCCGCAGGGCCAGCTCGGCGGTGAAGTGAGAATGCTTCAGTCCGCGCGCTCCGGCGCGATCGGGGGTGTTGTTACCGCAAGCGCGCCACTGGAAAACACCGTTCCAGAGTTTGCTATTCTCTCGGCGCCATACCTGTTCAAGGATCTCGACGAAGCCAACCGCATCCTGCAGGGCGACGTCGGCACGCACTTCCTGAACTATCTACCGGCCCGCGGGCTGATTGGTCTTGGTTTTGTGTCGGCAATCGAGCGCAACATCTACACCTCGAAAAAGCCGATCAAGAACATGGCTGACATGACGAATCTGAAGCTCCGCGTCATTCAGAGCCCAGCTTACGTCGATGCCTACCAGGCCTTCGGTTCGCAGCCGACACCGATGGCTTATGCAGAAGTCTACCTCGCGATGCAGAACGGGGTCGTGGATGGAGCAGAAAATTCGCCCGACACGATGATCATGGATCGCTTCGTCGAAGTCAGCAAATACTACAATATGACGAAGACGCATTACATGCCGGCTTTGATCGTGATGTCGAAAATTCGTTTCGATGCATTGACGAAAGAGCAGCAGGAGATCGTTCGCCAGGCAGCGAAAGAAGCCATCCCTGCTGCCATCGATGCCTATCTCCGGACCTATGACGAGAGC
>JAEZHL010000445.1 GCA_023416575.1 Pseudomonadota bacterium | reverse complement strand
CGCGTAGCAGTCGGTATTCGACCAAGCATGGAGCGTCAGCAGTTCCCCCAGTCGATATGCGGGCTTGTCCGACCAAATGGCGAAGTCCAGGGGCTGCGGCTGGCCTTCGGCGCGTGAGGCGACGGTCTCCGGTGCCAGCGCTTCACGGGCACCGGCCAGGGCCGCCTGGAGCTGGAGAAACTCGCTCCTCCCGAGCAGGCCCTGCAACAGGCGTCGCGCAAGATGACCGATGGGCGGTGGTGCGTTCTCGAGCCGTCGCGCCAGCTCTTCCATCGGGATCGCCAACCCCGCTGCGGCCGCCTCGAGATCGAGCGGCCCGTCCCAAGTCCGGGCCAGCGCGGCAAGGTTCCCATCCACATCCGATAGCCCGCTCCCGGTCAGCAGCTCCCGGTGCAAAACGGCATGAGCCAGCCAGTCGGCCCGCACAGCGCCCTTGTCGGACCCCGTCGCGCGTGCCACAGCCATCAGGTCCGCGGCCGGCAAGAGACCCGGCGACGGCGCGTTCGCCGTGAGCAACTCCCAATCCGCGCTCGTCCAACCAAGCGCGTCGAGCGAGATGCGCATGACCGCCTCGGCCGTATCGACGGCCGCTGGGGAAGTAACTGGCTGCCTGCGCGACATGCGGGTGATCAGCTGCCTGATGGCATCGCGTTGCCTCGATAGATCGGCCCGTGGCGCGCATGGGCCACCGGGTCCGCTCAGCACGATGAAGCGCGTATCGGCGGCGGTCGCGCGGTCGAGCCGGGACAATGCCGTCCTGATCTCGCGCGAAGCGGATGCGGCCGGGTCCCCCGAACAGCTGCGGGTTGCGCTCGCCTGCGGCAGCGCATCGATCCAGTCACGCACCGCCTGCATTTCCTCGGCGGTCGGTCCCGTCGGTGCACTCCCCCGCGCGCCCGGCGGCTGCATCGGCTGCGGCGGCATCGCGCGGCGCAGCATCACCGTGTAGAGGGGCGAGCCGTCCGGCAGGCCGGGGCGAACGAGGGATGGATCGCGCGCAACGGTGTCGAGCTCGAGGATGTTCAGCAGAAAGTGATCAGGCCTATACCCCGGCGCGAGCCGGCCCGCTTGGTGGCAGCTGGCGCAATGCGTCTCGAGCACAGCCGCGGCTCGGGCGGTGAGCGCGGCCCGATCGCTGCTCTCGGCAGCACGGACCGGTTCGTCTCCCACCTGGGCGAGCGTGGTGAGTGTGATGGCGCAAAGAAGCGCCGGTAGCCTTGAGCTCCGGCGCATTGCAGTTCGGACCCTGGACACGGGACGCGTGGCGTCAGGAAACGTTGATCTTGGCCTTCTCGACCACCTTGGCGCCCGTGTCGTCGAGCCAGCTCAGCTCCAGATCGCCCGGACCCGTCACGCGCATATGGAATGCCATGTAGGGGTTGGCCGAGATGCCCGGCTGCAGGTCCGCCTTGAACACCTGCTTGCCGTTGAACGTGGCTGTGAAGGTATTGATGATGTTGCGCGGAATCGTCTTGCCATCCCGATCCTTGCGCTGCCCGGTCTCCATCACGTGCGAGATCAGCGTCTTGACCTCGATGACCTCTCCGACCTTGGCGGTGTCGGGAACCCTGATGCGCGGCTTGGTGGACATGATGTGCTTTCCTTCCCGAATTCTCTGACTTCAGAGATGCTGGCTATCGACTAGCCGCCGCACCCGCCGATGGTGACCTTGACCGTCCGCTTCGCCAGCGCAAAGGTCCCGTCGCTGAGCTCGGCGACGCTGACGATGTCCTGGGTCGACGCAAGCCGCATGCGGCTCGAGACTGCCGCCTTGCCGGATTCGGGCGAGAAGTGGAAGGTCGCGACGACCGGCTGCGGGTTGCCTGTCGCGAACACGTGCACCGCCTTGACGTACTCCTGCTCGGTCATGGGACTATCGACGGAGACCGCGAACGGCACCGTGTTACCGTTCTCCGCGATCTCGGGCACCTCGAGCGTGATCTTGCCCTCGATCGGCGTTGCATCTCCGACCACCTTCTTGACGGCGGCTTCCCAGCCCTCACCTGCCTGCTGCGCCAGTGCGCGATCCACGGGCAACAGCACCGCTGCGGCGCCGCTCATGCCGATGCCGACGAGAACCCCGCGCCGGCTCATCACCTCGAATGATTTGATTTCGTTCATCTCTGTCCCTTCCCGCGCCACCACTGCCCCGGACCTCGCCTGCTGGACATCCCCGCGCCTATTAAGTACCGAAAAAGTGACGATCTATTGTCGTCGCAATCTCGCGTTCCGACGGCCTTGAGCGAGTGGCCGGAGGGGCCACTGGCCAGAGCATTAGCACCATTGAATGTTCGCCTGCAAATCCGAGGCGAATTTCCCATGGCAACCGCTTCCCAGAGCAACGCTTTTCGATTAACCGCGCCGATGCACGAAATGAAATTGCTGTTACTGGCTTTAGCCCTCTTCCTTCTTACGCCGATCCTGGCGTCTCCCGTCGCTGCAAACAGCGGATTTGCGGCGTCCTCGGGTGTCCAGCTGTTCATGATAGAAGATCCGGGCTGTCCTTATTGCGCCCGCTGGCACGCCGAGGTCGGCATTGCATATGCTGCGAGCCCGGAGGGACGTTTCGCACCGCTCACAAGGCGCGGGCGCAATCATCCAGATGTAGCGCATTTCAAGAATATCATTTATTCCCCCACATTCATCGTCGCGCGAAACGGGTTGGAGGTCGGCCGCATCGTCGGTTACCCTGGCCCGGATTTCTTCTGGGGGTTGCTCGCGAACATAATTGAAGCGGCGGGTTTCAAGGCGCAAAACGGCAGCGATTGAAATCTGTGACGCTTGCATTCGTGGGCGACAGAGGTTCGCAAATCGGGATCAATGAGGGAAGGGCAATCATGGCCAATATCAATCGTCGCGAATTCGGAAAGCTCGCCGGTGTGCTCGGCATCGCTGGTCTCGGCACGTCAGCAGTCAGCAAGTTGGCGATTGCGCAAAACGCCGGAAAAGTCGTCATCGTCGGCGGCGGCGCCGGCGGGGCGACCGTTGCTCATTTTCTCAAAAAAGGCGAACCCAATCTCGACGTTACCCTGATCGAAGCAAGCCCGATCTACAGCTCGTCGTTTTTCTCGAATCTTTATCTCGGCGGATTTCGCACCCTGGAGTCCCTGAACCACAATTACGACGGCCTGGCGAAGCTCGGCATCAAGGTGGTTCGCGATTACGCGACGGATGTCGACACCTCCGCCAGGGTGGTACGGACGCGCAGTGGCGGCAGCTTCAGCTATGATCGCCTCGTCCTGTCGCCGGGCATCGACATCAAGTACGATTCGATTGCCGGCTACTCCCGCGAGGCTGCAGCCGTTCTGCCGCACGCGTACAACACAGACGGCGCGCAGAAGAAGCTGCTCAAGAGCCAGCTCGACGCCATGCCGGACAACGGCACGGTGATCATGGTCATGCCGAACAACCCGTTCCGCTGCCCGCCGGGACCTTATGAGCGGATCTGCATGATCGCCCATCATCTGAAGACGAAGAAGCCGAAGTCGAAGCTCATCGTGCTCGACCCGAAGAAGGCGTTCTCGAAGCAGCCGGTGTTCGTGGAGGCGATCGAGCACTACTACAAGGACATCGTGGAGCTGAACCTCTCGAACGAGATCGACAGCTTCGCCGTCGCGCGCGTCGACGCAGCGGCGCGGGAGGTGGAGATCAAGGACGGCAAGAAGTGGAAGGGCGACGTCATCAACGTCATCCCGCAGCAGCGTGCCGGCGAGATCGCCATCAAGGCCGGCTGCGCGGAAGGCGACTGGTGCCCGATCAACCCTGAGAACTTCTCCTCGAAGAAGGTCGAGAACGTCTACGTCCTCGGCGACGCGACGATTGCAGCCGAAATGCCGAAGTCGGCCTTCTCGGCTAATAGCCAGGGCAAGGTCGTCGCGGCCGATATCCTGGCGCAGCTCGCCAACAAGGAGAAGTTCCCGGCCCGCTTCCGCAACACCTGCTGGTCGCTGGTCGCGCCGGACGACTGCATCAAGATCGGTGCCAACTACGCCCCCAAGGACGCCAAACTCGATCCTTCTGGCGCGTTCGTCTCAAAGCCCGGGGAGGATGCGGCCCTGCGCAAGCAGAACTATGCCGAAAGCGTCGCCTGGTACGAGAGCATCACGTCGGAGATGTTCGCGAAGGCCTGATCGCCCTCGCCGCACGTCCTGGGTTCTGTCGAGGTGAGGGCAAGCCCCCTCACCTCGCGATCGAGCCCGAAGTTTCGAATGCTCGATAATTCTCTTTTTCGCAAAAACAGTTTGCGCCTGCTCCCGGAAAAACGACAGCTTGGCCCTCAGTTTCCGGGTAATTCGGAAATCTGCACTCAGCGCTGCGCCTGTCCGCCGGCGTCCGTGTTTTTGGCTTCGAGGGTTGACGGCTTTTTCGCCAGCGATCCGAAATAGAGCGCGAGCGCCTTGATCTGCTCGTCATCGAGCGACTGGGCGACGGAGACCATCGTCGGGTTCGAGCGCTGGCCGTCCCGATAGAAACCCAAAGTTTCGGTGAAGAAGTCCGGGGCCAATCCGACTATGGACGGAATGCCGTTATCGACCCCGTCGATGCGGTGACAGCTCGTGCATTCCTGGGCAAGGTGCCGGCCGAGTGCCAACATCTTCTCCGGCGACCGCGCCTCGCCCGCCTGGCCCGCGACGGGGCCGAGAATGATGACAGCTGCAACCAGCCAGATCGCCTTTGCAACCATTCGGCTGCGCTCCTCCGATCACCGAAACATCAAACGCGCCGCGACCCTATCGCGGCAGCTTGTCAGCACCATAGTGGGCGCAGAGGATCGCGACGATCTCTTTTGCCACCGTGTCCGCCACCGAATATAGGCGAAATGTCCGCGCCGTTCGACATGCACCAGCCCGTGCAGCCGCAAATAGGTGAGATGCTGTGACGTGAGGCTCTGGCGGGCGCCGAGGGCATCGGAAATTTCGCTCACCGTCTTTTCGCTCTCCATCAACAAACAGAGGATCATGAGGCGGTGGGGACTGCCGATGGACCGTAACACCTGGCCGCCTCAGCTGCGGCCATCCGCATTTCGACGAGCATCTTGCCATTCTGGTCAGAAGCGGGATCGGCAGCGTTGAGATCCTGCGGCATGCATCTCGGTCCTACGAACGCAACGAATATCGCGAGGATGATGTTTGCAATGCGAGACGGCCTTCCCGCCGGCTGAGGCAGACATTTGGCGCTTCTCGCGAAAGGGGATCTTAACCTCTATATTCTCGCCATGCGGGATCGAGTGGATCCGGCAGCACCCGATTACTGGGGAGCCCGCCGTGCATTCGCGAGATCAGCACACGCGTTAATCCGATATTCGCGTGTGTGGCTTATGCCGATACTTGAGCATTGATACTTGGGCACTGATCTTGGGCTGAGCGGCATTCAAATTGCCGCGCATCCAGCATGGAACGGGGAGGCGCAAGCCGATGTCGCAGTTCGTGTTCGCCCTGGTCACGATCGCGTTGGTGTTCACGCTTGCCATGCGCCGCGCCAGCCTGCCGGTTTGGGCGGGGGTCGTGGCGGCGATCACATTTGCGTGGCAGACCGGCCTGGTCAGCGGGGGCGCGGGCTCGTTCGGTCTCTGGAGCCTGATCGGCTGGCTTCCAGCCCTGATCCTCGCCGTTCTGTCGGTCCCTGGCGTACGCCGGTCGCTCATCGTCGACCCGGCCTACCGCGCCATCCGCGGGGTGCTGCCCAAGGTCTCGGAAACCGAGCAGCAGGCCCTCGACGCCGGCACGATCGGCTTCGACGCGGAGCTGTTCTCCGGCCGCCCCGACTGGAACAAGTTGCGCGAGCTGCCCGGGGTCGTCTTGACCGCCGAGGAAAAAGCCTTCCTCGATGGCCCGACGGAAGAGCTCTGCCGCATGATCGATGAATGGCAGATCCGCCACCACGAGCGCGAGATCCCAGAGGAGATCTGGTCGTTCGTGAAGCGGCACGGCTTCCTCGGCATGCTCATTTCCAAGGCACATGGCGGGCTCGGCTTCTCGGCGCAGGCGCAATCGCTGGTGCTCGGCAAGATCGCCTCGCGGTCTCCCGACGTCGTCACCATTGTCATGGTGCCGAATTCGCTCGGCCCCGGTGAGCTGATCGAAAAATACGGCACGGAGGAGCAGAAGAGCACCTACCTTCCCCGCCTGGCCCGTGGTGACGAGATCCCCTGCTTTTCATTGACCGGCCCCGTCTCCGGCTCCGATGCGGCCGGCATGCGCGACATCGGCATTGTCACGCGCGGCACCTATCAGGGCGAGGACACCCTGGGCATCCGCGTGTCATGGGACAAGCGCTACATCACCCTCGGGCCGGTCGCGACGCTGGTCGGCCTCGCCTTCCGGCTATTCGATCCGGACAACCTGCTGGGCAAGGGCGAGGACGTCGGCGTCACGCTCGCCATCATCCCCGCCGACCACCCCGGCGTGAACATCGGTCGACGCCACCTGCCCTGCGGGGCTGCGTTCCCCAATGGCCCCAACTGGGGCAAGGACGTCTTCATCCCGATCGACTGGATCATCGGCGGCGCTCCCATGGCCGGCCAGGGCTGGCGCATGCTGATGGAATGCCTGTCGGCCGGCCGCTCGATCTCGCTGCCTTCCTCCTCCGCCGCCGGGGTCAAGGCGATGCTGCGCTTCTCGACCGCATATGGCCGCATCCGGCGCCAGTTCGGCCTGCCGATCGCGCGCATGGAGGGCCTCGAAGAGCCGCTCGCGCGCATGGTGGAGAACGCCTACGTCAGCGAGGCGGCGCGGGCCGTCACGTCCGCCATGGTGAGCCGCGGTGAAAGGCCGGCGGTCATCGGCGCGCTGATGAAGTACCAGACGACGGAACGCATGCGGCGCACCGTCAACGATGCCATGGACCTGCACGGCGGCCGGGGCATCAGTGACGGGCCATCCAACTATCTGCTCTCAGCCTACAAGATGGTGCCGGTCGCCATCACCGTCGAAGGCGCGAACATACTGACCCGAACGCTCATCACGTTCGCGCAAGGCGCATTGCGCTCGCATCCCTATCTCTATCGCGAGGTGCAGGCGGTGCAGGATCCCGACCGGCGCCGGGGACTCGCCGCGTTCGAGGTCGCGTTCCTGGACCACATCTCGTTCAGCCTCGCCAATGTGTTCGGCGCCTTCCTGCACAATATCACCGGCGGGATCTTCGCGCCGGCGCCCGAAAAGGCGTACGGCATGGGGATCTGGTATCGCCAGCTCTGGCGGGCCAGCCACAGCTTCGCGCTCGTTGCAGATCTCACCGTTGCGACGCTGGGTGGCGGCCTGAAGACGAAGCAGAAGCTCACCGGCCGGCTTGCCGACGCCCTTTCCGAGCTCTACCTGCTCTCCTGCGTGCTGAAACGCTACGAGGACGACGGGCGACACGAGGCCGACCGCACCATCGTCGATCTCGCGGCCCGCAACAGCCTCTACCGCTTCCAGGAGGCCTTGGCCGGCGCCATCGACAATTTCCCTGTCGCTGCGGTCCGAGTCCTGATGCGGATGCTGGTCTTCCCCCTTGGCCGCCGCTTCAAGCCGGCCCCTGACCGGCTCGGCAAGGAGGCCGTGCGGCTCGTCCTGACACCGGGCGAGGTGCGCGACAGGCTCACGCGCGACATCTATGTCTCGCGCGATCCGCGTGATCCGACCGGCCTCCTCGAGATCGGCATGGAGAAGGTGATCGCCGCCGAGGAAGCGGAGAGGAAGGTCGAGCGCGCGATCAGGGCCGGGAAGGTCCGTCGCTTCTATGGCATCGACTGGATCGGCGACGCTATCCGCCAGGGTATCCTGACGGAAGCGGAGGCCGGATTGATGCGCGAGGCGGAAGCGATTACGGATCGCGTGATTGCAGTGGACAGCTTCGATCCCGCCGAGCTCAAGCCCCACTACACCAAGATCGGCCACAACTCACGTGCCGATAACGGCAAGCTAGCGGCGGAGTAGGCGGTCAGGGAGAGCGAGCGTGGCGCAGGACATGACGCAACTGAAGGACTGGCGTTTTTCCGTCGACCGCGAGCGGATCGCCTGGGCCGTGTTCGACCGCGAGGGTGAAAGCGCCAATGCACTCGGCCGGCGTCCGCTGGAGGAGTTAGGCGCGATCGTCGAGCAGGCCGAGGCCCTCGCGCGCGCCGGCGATCTGGCCGGACTGGTCCTGATCTCGGGTAAGCCCAAGAGCTTCATCGTCGGCGCCGATATTCGCGAGTTCGCCGGGCTCGATACCGAAAGCAAAGTGACCGAAGCGATCCGGCCCGTGAATGCGATGCTGGACAGGATCGAGCGGCTGCCGGTCCCGGTCGTC
>JAEZHL010000420.1 GCA_023416575.1 Pseudomonadota bacterium | reverse complement strand
GCCTCGATCTGGTCGTCTACATTGGCGAGGCGAGCTCTGCGATGCATATGAGTCTCTACGGGTATCCGAGGGACACGACGCCGAACCTGAAGCGCCTCTCTAAAGATGATCCAAACTTTCTCGTATTCAGCAATGTCTTTTCGACACACACACATACGTCCCCTTCTTTGCTCGCGGCCCTAAGTCTAAGGGAGGCAGAGCAGGAGCCGTTCGTCGACATCTATTCTCAGAGGCGCCTCTCTATCGTCGATATACTGAGATCGAGCGGGTACCAAGTGCACCTGGTGAGCAATCAGGGGCAAGCGGGAACGTGGAATCTCGCCTCATCGGTGCTGTTCCGAAATGCGGTTCGCAAGTTCAGTACGTCTTCCCTGCTGCTCGGAAACAACGATGGGCTCCAGAATAGACCGTTCGACCATGAGTATCTAATCCCCAGTTTGGAAGAGTTGGCCAATAGCAATCTGGCCGGCTCACCCATGGTGGTGTTCCTGCATTCGTATGCAGGGCACGGGGACTACGCAAAATATATCCCCGAGGCGTTTCGGACGCCCATCGATGGGCTGGTGGAAAGGTATGACCGGGAGGCTTTAGTTGGTGACGCTCCCGCATCAACGTACCAGATAAACGACTACGATGCCGCGATGAAATACGTGGACCATTCGGTTGCTTCGACCATAGATGTCGTGCGTCGAGCCTCGAAACCGATGGTGTTGATCTATTTCTCGGATCACGGTGAGTCAACCTATACGGGGCGGGCACATGACTCATCACGGTTCACGCACGAAATGGCCCGCGTTCCCTTCGTTGTTTATTTCAACGATGCCGCGCGAGTGAGGTATCCTGAATTATTTTCTAATTGGAAGGCGAGATCTGAAAGTGGAAATGTCTCGACATTAGAACAGTTATCGCCATCGATTCTTGATCTTCTCGGCCTGACGTTGATCGGGGACAGGTTCACCGTTACACCCGCGATAGGTGAAGGAGGTGGCGCGGCGGCGCCAATCGTGGTCAGGCGCATTGCCTCCAAGACGTCGTATGTAGGTCTGCAGAATGCCGATGTGCCCAACACGGTAGCCGACGCCAGCGATGATGCCACCAGCATATTTCGAGTGGCGAAAGCTGGTCGGGCACCTGATATCAGCGTTTGCTATCATAGTTCGAATACATGGGCGAAGGCAATCCGGGGCGCGAATGTCGCCGACTGCTTGATGCTCGACGTGGTGTTGGGTGATGGATCTTCGATCGAGGTGGTGCGTCCACCGGAGAAGCGGGTAGGGTTGGACGCGCAGGCTATCTGGAACATTGCGAAACATTATGGGGCTGGCTTGTGGATCAGCGCGCATGATGTTTCCGCGGAGAATTGCACCAGGGCAGTTGAGCAGCTTCGAAAGGGCGATCTGCCGCGTGGGCGCGTGCTCGTCGAGTTTCCCTCGCGGATGGATTGGCAGGACGGCAGATCGCTGGCTTGTGCGCAGGAAATTAAGGGATTGGGACTTCGGACTTCATTCCAAGTTCCGACGGAGGAGGCGTTGAAATGTGCACAAGTTATCAGAAGAAGTGAGCCGTCTAGCGCGGTGTGTGACAGTCTTGATGACCTGCTGGAGGCCGCCGTCGATACCGGAGCGTTTACAGACTTCTCTTTCGACTATAACGCCCTTGAGGCAATGCAAGCATTGCCAACAGGGAAAAGGCTAAGCTGGAGCGCCTGGAATGTCCGTGCGGATATTCTCGCGTCCGTCGAACCTAAGCGCTTCTTCATGGTTGCTGCTCAGAACTCTGACCCGAATAGCCGGTGACTGGGTGTGGCGGCCAGCATGGCCAGCTTCGGTGTCATCGCTGAGCAGAGCAATCATGCCGGGTGCGAGCCGGCCGATGACATTCAAGCGGAGTGCTGCCACGCTACGCCTGGCACGGCGTCGATGAGGGCGCGGGTATAGGGGGCCTCTGGGCGTGCGAAGATGTCGGCGGTGGCGCCGCGCTCGACGATGCGACCATTCTGAAGGACGGCGATCTCCTCGCAAACTGTGGCTGCTACGCGCAGGTCGTGGGTGATGAATAACATGGAAAGGTTGAGTGTTCGCCGCAATTCGTCGAGCAGCTCGAGGACCTGCTTCTGAACCGAGACGTCGAGCGCCGAGACGGGCTCGTCGGCGATGATCAGCTTAGGCTTCACAGCAAGCGCGCGGGCTATGCCGATGCGCTGGCGCTGGCCGCCGGAGAACTCGTGGGGGTAGCGCTCCGCCGCTTCGGGCTTCAGGCCCACCAGCTTCAGCAGCTCGCGGGCATCGGCCCAGGCCTGCTCCTCGGAGACACCCTGGATCATCGGGCCGAGGGCGATGATGTGGCCGACGCGATGACGCGGGTTCAGCGAGGCGAACGGATCCTGGAACACCATCTGCAGATGGCGCCGCAGCGGCCGCATGGCGGCGCGCGACAGACCTGAAATGCGTTCGCCATCGAGCAGCACCTCGCCAGCATCAGGCGTTTCGAGGCCGATGATGCAGCGGGCGAGTGTCGACTTGCCGGATCCGGATTCCCCAACGAGCGCGAGGGAGCTGCCGCGCCGGACTTCGAGGCTGACGCCAGCGACGGCTTTCACCTCGCGGCTTCGCCCGCTGAAAAAGCCTCCGCGCTCGCCGTAGGTCTTCTCGAGGTTGCGCACGATAAGCAGCGGCGGCACCGCCTCGGTGGTGGTGTCGTGCACGCGCGGGGTCAGGCTCGGGACGGCGGCGACGAGGTCCTTGGTGTATTGAGCCTGAGGACGGTTGAGGACCTCGGCGGCAGGCCCGATTTCGACCAACGCGCCGTGGCGCATGACGGCCACCCGGTCGGCGATTTCGGCGACGACCCCGAAGTCGTGCGTGATGAAGAGCACGGCGGTGCCGTGGGCGCGCTGCAGGTCCTTGATGAGCTTCAGGATCTGCGCCTGCGTGGTCACATCGAGGGCGGTGGTCGGCTCGTCGGCGATGATGAGGGCCGGCTCGACGGCAAGTGCCATGGCGATCATCACCCGCTGCCGCTGGCCCCCCGAGAGCTCGTGCGGGTAGCTGTTGATGATCCGGTCCGCGTCGGGCAGGTGCACATCGCGCATCAGCTCGCGAATTCGGTCGCGGCGCTGAGCTGGTTTGAGGCTGGTGTGAACCTCGAGCACCTCGTCGATCTGGCGGCCGACCTTCATCACCGGGTTGAGCGCAACCATCGGTTCCTGGAACACCATGGCGATGCGACCACCGCGCACGGCGCGGATTTCCTCGTCCGGCAGGCTCAGGAGGTCTTTGCCGTCAAAGACGATGCGTCCGCCCGTGACGCGGACGTGCGGCGCGGGCAGCAGGCGGAGGATGGACTTCGCCATGACGGACTTGCCGGACCCCGACTCGCCGACCACGCACAGGATCTCATTGCGGCGGATCTCGAGTGAGACGCCCCCAACGGCGTGCTTGCGGTCGGACCAGGAGGGGAGCTCGACGGTCAGGTCTTCGATGCCGAGGGCGACGTCGCTCATAGGTCTGCGAGCCTCGGGTTCAGGGCATCGTTGAGGCCCTCGCCGACGAGATTGATCGAGAGCACGGTCAGCAGGATCATGACGCCCGGAACGGTGACCAGCCACCAGGCTTCCCGCATGAACGAACGGCCGGCGCCGATCATGAAGCCCCAGCTCATCTGGTTCGGCGCGCCGAGGCCCAGGAACGACAGCGCGCTCTCGACCAGGATCGCGGTCGCCACCAGCAGCGAGCCCGTCACGATCAGAGGCGACAGGGTGTTGGGGAGGATCTGTGACAGGAGGATCGCGCTGTCCCGCTCCCCGGCGACGACGGCTGCCTGCACGAACTCCCGCGACTTCACGGACAGCACCTCGCCGCGCACGATGCGCGTGATGGGCGGCCAGCTCACAGTTGCGATCGCGATGACGAGATTGGTGGCCGAGGGGGACAGGATCGCGATCAGCACGAGCGCGAACAGGAACGAGGGGATCGTCTGAAAGAACTCAGTGAGCCGCATCAGCACGTCGTCGACGAGGCCGCCGTAGTATCCGGCAAGAGAGCCGACGAGCGTTCCGAAGGCCACGGCGGCGAGCGTCGACAGCACCGCGATGAGCAGTGTGGTGCGCGCGCCGTGGATGAGGCCCGCGAGCACGTCGCGGCCGAGACTGTCCGTGCCAAGAAGGAAGCCGTCTGCAGGCGGCAGGAACGGCTTTGCGACAATGGCGAACGGATCGGCCGGCGCGACGATGTCGGCCAGCAGCGCCAGGACGAGCACGAGCGCGAGCCAGGCGAGTCCGATGACGACGCGCGGGTTTCCGAGGAAGCGCTGGCGGAAGGTCTTCATCGCTCCTCCTTCACCGAAGCCGGATGCGCGGATCGAGCAGCACGTACACGACGTCGACAATCAGGTTCACGATGACGACGAGGACTGCCGACAAGAAGAAGATGCCGAGCAGGAGATTGAAATCGCGCGCGAAGAGGGACTGGTAGGCGAGCAGCCCGAGGCCGGGCCAGGCGAACACGCTTTCGACCACGACGGAGCCGCCGAGCAGGCCGCCGACCTGCACCCCGGCCATGGTGACGACGGGCAACAAAGCGTTGCGCAGCACGTGCCGGACGGTGATCTGGCGTTCGGTGAGCCCCTTGGCGCGCGCGGTCGTCACATACTCGAGCCCGCGCTGCTCCAGCATCGAGGCGCGCATCAGGCGGGCATAAAGGGCGAGGTAGAAGAGCGACAGCGTGATCGACGGCAGGACGAGATGGCGGGCGATATCGACGACGCGGTCCCAACCCTCGTAGAAGGCCACGACGTCCTCCATGCCGGAGGTCGGGAACCAGTCGAGATAGATCGAAAAGACCAGGATCAGCATCAGGCCGACCCAGAACAGCGGCGTCGCGTAGAAGATGATCGCGGCGAGCGAGATGGCGTGATCCTTCCACGTGCGCACCCAGAGGGCGGCCAGAAGGCCCATGAGGATGCCGCACCCGAGCGATAGCAGGAGCGTGGTGCCCATCAGCAGCAGCGTCGGCCAGAGGCGGTCGAGCAGCAGATCGAGCACCGGCGCGCTCTGCCGGAACGAGTACCCGAGATCGAGCATCAGCAGGTTGCGCAAATAGTTGAAGAGCTGGATCAGAACCGGCTGATCCTGGCCGAAGCGCTGTCGGAGCTGGTCGATGTACTCCTTGGGCGCACCACCTGCCTCGCCCGCCAGCACGGAGGCCAAGTCACCTGGCGCGAGCTGCAGCAGGAGGAAGTTGAGAACCACGACCCCGAGCACGACGGGGACGATCTGAACCATCCGCCGCAGGACGTATCGGACGAGGAGTGTGCCGCGCATGAAAGCCTGATCCTGGCAACGATGAAGTGCAGCGGCAGCCGGGGGGTTCGCCTCCGCCAGCCGCCGCGACGCGCATCAGCGCCTATTCTTTGTAGGCGGTCGCGTAGTTGCCATAGATGCCCAGTGGCCCGGTGATGACGTTCTTGAACTGCTTGTTGACGATAGTCGGGAATTGCAGCTCCAGCATGTAGATGACCGGGCTCGCCTCGGTGGTTTTGGCGACGAGCTCCTTGTAGAGCACGCCGCGCTTGGCCGCGTCAGGCTCGATCGTGGCCTGATCCATCAGCTGATCCGTCTCGGGGCTCGACCAGCGCGCGCCGTTCACGAATACGGTGCCCGGCTTGATGCGATCCGAATGGAAGCTGCGATGCACACCCAGCACCGGATCGGCGAGATTGTAGAGGAAGTTCGAGGACAGATGGAAATCGTAGTCCGTGTAGACGCGCTTCAGCCACTTTGCCACGTCCTCGTAGCGCAGTGTGACCTTGATGCCGACCTGCGCCAGCGCCTGCTGCACGGCCTCGCCGGCGCGCTGCCACTCTTCACCGTAGGGTGTGATGTCGTGCACGATCTCGAAGCGGAAGCCGTCGGCCTTCTTCGGGAGTCCCGCCTCGTCGAGCAGCTTGTTGGCGCGCTCGATGCGGTCGGCGACCGTATAATCCACACCTGCCGCATAAAGCCCGGCGGGAGCGAAATTCGAGCTGATCGGCCCCATCGCCGGCTTGCCGAAGCCGAACCAGACGTTGTCGATCACGAATTGGCGGTCGATGGCGTAGGCGATCGCCTGCCGCACCTTGACGTTGTCGAGTGGTGGCTGCTTGGTGTTCACCACCAGCTCGACGACGGGCGAGACCATCTCGTAGCCCTTCGTCGTGACCTCGAGCGTGGGCATCGCGGCGAGCTTCTTGACGTCGTTGTAGGGCACGGCGCCGAAACCGGCGACATGGGCCTCGCCCTTCTCGATGGCGGCAGTGCGGGTTGAGCTGTCGGCGATGAACCGCACCACCATGCGGTCGAGATAGGGCATCCCCGCGCGCCAATAGTCTTTATTCTTATCGAGCCGGATGAACTCACCCCGTCGCCATTCGACGAACTTGAACGGGCCCGTGCCGACCGGCTTGTTGGCGTTGGGATGGGTTTTGATATCCCCCTCGCCGTAGACGTGCTTGGGGAGGATCGGGCTCTCGTAGCCCGACAGCGCCATCAGCAGATACGGGGCCGGCGCCGCCAGCTTGAAAATGGCGGTATGTGGATCAGGAGTTTCGACCGCGGTCAGCTCCTTGAACGTCGCGATGCCGCGTGGATGGTTCGCCTTCAGGACCTGCATGAAGCTGAATTGCACGTCGGCAGACGTGAACGGCTTGCCGTCGTGGAATTTCACGTCCTTGCGCAGCTTGAACGTGATCGTCTTGCCATCCGGGGTGACCTCGAAGCTTTCGGCGAGCGAAGGCTGCGGCTTGAGGTCGAAATTGTATTCGAGCAATCCATCGAAAATCTTGGCCGTCACCTGGCCGATGGGACCGGAGGTCGAGATATAGGACGCGAGATTGGGAGGCTCGGGCTGCGTGATCTGGACGAGCGTTCCACCCGCCTTCTGAGCCGAAGCGGGACCGCTTGCGAAGACGGTGGCGAGGGCGAGCCCCATTACGCCCGCCAGTGAACGCCGAGAGAGCAGCATGATGAGACAATCTCCTCCAAAGCCTTGTTTATTGGGGCACTGATAGACCTCATGCCCATAATCGGATCGTAGCCACTGTTGCCAGCGTGGACAATGCTGAATGTCGGTCAGAAATTGCCTTATCACAAGGCAGAATGTCATTCTTCTGCGGAGCTCTTCGAGCCGCGTCCTTGCCTCCGAGATCCGGGCAGGGGAGCTCAGCGGTTCTGATCGCAGATCCGGCGCGAAAAAAAAAGCCGGAGGACCCTGGTGGGTCGTCCGGCACTGCGGGTGTTCGATCTCGGAATGCTTGGCCGGGAAACGGCCTTCCCTCAGGTCTTCAGCCGATATCCGGTCGCGAACATGCGCCAGACAATGCCGACGCACGCCGCGAGAAACGCGAGCGTCATCGCGAGGCTGACGCCGACCCCGACATCGGCAACGCCATAGAAGCTCCAGCGGAATCCGCTGACGAGATAAACGATCGGATTGAACAGGCTGACGTACTGCCATAGCGGCGGCAGCGCATCGAGCGAATAGAAGGTGCCGCCGAGGAATGTCAACGGCATGATGATCAGGAGCGGCACGAGCTGAAGCTTCTCGAACCCGTCCGCCCAGAGGCCGATGATGAACCCGAGCAGGCTGAACGTCACGGTCGTGAGCAGCAGGAAGGCCACCATCCAGAAGGGATGCGCGATCTGCATCGGCACGAACAAACTGGCTGTGAGGAGCACGATAACGCCGAGGATGATCGACTTGGTGGCGGCCGCGCCGACATAGCCGAGGAGGATCTCGAAGTAGGAGACCGGCGCCGACAGGATCTCGTAGATCGTGCCCGTGAATTTCGGGAAGTAGATCCCGAACGACGCGTTCGATACGCTCTGGGTCAGGAGCATCATCATCGTCAATCCCGGTACAATGAATGCGCCGTAGCTGACGCCTTCAACCTCCGGGATGCGCTGTCCGATCGCGGCGCCGAACACGATGAAGTAGAGCGACGTCGAGATCACCGGCGAAACGATGCTCTGCAACAGCGTGCGCCGCGTGCGTGACATTTCGAACGAGTAGATTGCGCGGACGGCGTGGAGGTTCATTGGCCATTCCTCACGAGATCGACAAAGATTTCCTCGAGCGAGCTTTGCGACGTCGCCAGATCACGGAAGCGAATTCCCGCCTCGGCAAGATCGTGAAGCAGCGCCGTAATTCCGGTCCGCTGCGCTTGCGTGTCGTAGGTGAACGTCAGCTCGCGGCCATCTGGAGAGAGAGATAGCTGATGCTGCGCGAGCGAGTCGGGGAGGGTTTGTAGTGGCTCGTGCAACTCGAGAGTGAGTCGTTTTTTCCCGAGCTTGCGGATCAGCGCCGCCTTCTCCTCGACGATGATCAGCTCGCCGCGGTTGATGACGCCGATCCGATCCGCCATCTCCTCGGCTTCCTCGATGTAGTGCGTGGTGAGGATGATCGTCACGCCTTCATCCTTGAGGCCGCGCACGACATCCCACAGGTCCTTGCGGAGTTCCACGTCGACGCCCGCGGTCGGCTCGTCGAGGAACAGGATGCGCGGCTCGTGCGCGAGCGCCTTCGCGATCAGGAGGCGACGCTTCATGCCGCCCGACAGGGTCAGGATGCGGCTGTCCTTCTTCTCCCACAACGACAGGGACCGAAGGACTTTCTCGACATAGGCAGGGTTGGCCGGCTTGCCGAACAGTCCACGGGTGAAGCTGACCGTATCGAACACGCTCTCGAACGCGTCGGTCGTGAGCTCCTGCGGGACGAGCCCGATCAGCGCGCGCGCGGCGCGATAGGCGGTGACGTTGTCGTGCCCGTCGACGGTGACACTGCCGGACGAGCGGTTCACGATCCCGCAGATGATGCCGATCAGGGTGGTCTTGCCGGCGCCGTTGGGCCCGAGCAGCGCGAAGATCTCGCCGCGCCGGATCTCGAGGTTGATGTTTTTCAGCGCCTGGAAACCCGATGCGTACGTTTTCGACAGGTTCGAGACGGAGATGATTGGTTCCGTTGAACGGGGCATGTCTTCCTTCCGCGGATTGGGCCGCTCGAAACACCTTTCGGCGGCGGGAGACCACTTCAGACCTTGATGGCGATCCCGAGGCAAACGGACATGATGACGGCTGACAACTGAGCCCATCCGGACTTTTCGGCGCGGTTATCTGCTCGGGCCGTCAGGCCGCGTGAGGATGAAGATCGCGACCAAGCCGAGGACGATCGCCTGGGTGGCGAGGATCCAGATGGGGGCGCTGGAGAGCCAAGTCAAAAGGAGCATCGCACCCATCGCCGCAAGGGAGAGGGCCTTGGCGCGGCGGCTGATGCTGCCGTTCTTCTGCCAGTTGAGGATGAGGGGCCCGAAGTGGCGATGGGCGAGCAGCCAGCGGTGCAGCCGCGGTGAGCTGCGCGCGAAGGCGAATGCCGCGAGGAGCAGGAACGGCGTCGTCGGCACGAGCGGCAGCACGGCGCCGGCGATGCCGAAACCCGTCGACGCCAGCCCGAGCAGGAGCCACAGCGAACGTGTCATTGCCTCAGAGCTTACCCGCTCTGACGCTTTAGATCGAGTTTGCTCGCCAGCACGGCTGCCGTCGCTTCTGCGGGCACGATGGCACCGCGGTGCTGGATGACCACGGCCGCCAGGCAGTTGCCGACGGCCGCGGCCTCTGCGGACGGGGCGCCGGACATGCGCGCCGCCAGATAGCCAGCGTTGAACGAGTCCCCCGCTGCAGTGCTGTCGACCGCCTGGACCTTGCATTGGGCAGGGACATGCTGCTGGTAGCCGGCTCCGGCAACCCGCGCGCCATCGGCGCCGAGCTTGACTGCGATCTCGCCGACTCCGAGGCTCAACAAGCGACGGACCGTCGCCTCGGCATCGACATCGCCCCACAGCACCTGCTCGTCATCAAAGGTGGGCATGCAAATGTCGGACAGCCGCCAGAAGCGCTCGAATGTGCGCCGCGCCCGGTCGATATCTCCACGCCAGCCGCGCGGCCGGTAGTTGCTGTCCATCGCAATGCGGGCGCCGTTCGCCTTCGCGGCCAGCAGGGCAGCCTCGAACCGGTCGAGACCGCGCTCACTGTAGAGAGAGAGCGTGACACCGGAGAAGTAGACGATGGAGGCCTGACCGATTGCTGCAACGATCCGATCCGAGTTCGGCAGCTCGAACAGCTCCCGTGCCGGGGCGGTGTCGCGCCAGTACCAGAAGCTGCGTTCCCCTTCTGTCGTCTCGATCAGGTAAAGGCCCGGCAGGCGACCGGGAGCGGTGACGATGAGATCGGTCGCAACCCGCTCGCGCTCGGCCGTAGCGGTGATGCCGGCGCTATAGGGGTCGTCGCCGAGGGCGGTGGCGTAAGCAACTTCCAAGCCAGCCCGCGCGAGGTAGACTGCGGTATTGAACGTGTCGCCGCCATAGCCCAATCCGAAGCGCTCGTCGGAGCCGCGTGCAAGCTCCACCATGCATTCGCCGACCGAGACCACCCGACCTTCTCGCCAAGGCAGCGCCATAGGTATCCGTTCCCCTTCGTGGGTCGATGCAAGCTCAACGCTTCGGTGGCCGGAGCGTGCCGCCCTTAGATACACGGGTATATCAACAAGGTCACAAGGGCCAGCTTGATGCCGCCATAAAATTGGCCTAGTCCGGATCAGCGCTGCTCCCGCCAAGGGTGCAGCCGTTCGTGATTTCTCGCCTTGAGGGACAGCCGTGAACATCTGCATGATCGGTGCCGGTTACGTCGGGCTCGTCTCCGCGGCCTGCTTCAGCGAATTCGGCTGGACGGTGGCCTGCATCGACAAGGACCGCGATCGTGTCGACAGCCTCAGGCGCGGGGAGGTGCCGATCTATGAGCCTGGTCTCGACGACCTGTTGCAGCGTAATCTGGCGGCGCGCCGATTGTCCTTCTCGAGCGAGCTCGGCCCGGCTGTATCGTCCGCCGACTTGATCTTCCTGGCCGTCGGAACGCCCATGCGCCGCGGCGATGGACACGCCGACCTGTCCTATGTCTATGCCGCGGTGGCCGAGATCGCGCCGCACCTGACCGGCTTCACCGTCATCACGACCAAGTCGACCGTGCCGGTCGGCACCAGCCGGGAGATCGCGCGGCGGCTGAAAGAGTTGCGGCCCGATGCCGATTTCGCGGTCTGCTCGAACCCGGAGTTCCTGCGCGAGGGCTCGGCGATCCAGGACTTCACGCACCCTGACCGCGTGCTGGTCGGCTGCGAGGACCCGCGCGCCCGCGAGGTCATGGAGCGGCTGTACAAGCCGTTGGCTCTGCGCGATGCGCCGATCATGTTCGTGACCCCTGAGTCGGCGGAGCTCGCCAAGTACGCGGCGAACGCCTTTCTCGCGCTGAAGATCAGCTTCATCAACGAGGTGGCCGATCTGTGCGAGGAGCTTGGGGCTGACGTGCAGGAGGTGGCGAACGCCATCGGCAAGGATCGTCGGATCGGCGACAAGTTTCTGCATCCGGGGCCGGGGTACGGCGGCTCCTGTTTCCCGAAGGACGTCTCGGCACTCATCCGGACCGCGCGGGAAGCGCGCCAGCCGCTCTCGATCATCGAGCAGGTGCAGCGGGTCAACGACGAGCGCAAGATCGCCATGGCGAGCCGCATCGAGCGGGCGGCCGGCGGCTCCGTGCGCGGCAAGGTGGTGGCGGTGCTCGGCGTGACGTTCAAGCCGAACACAGACGATATGCGCGATGCGCCGAGCCTGGTGCTGGTGCCCATGCTGCTGGAGCGCGGCGCGTCCGTGCGCGCCTACGACCCGCAAGGGCGCAAGCATGGCGAGAGTCTGCTTCCGGGTGTCGACTGGTGTGACAGCGCGCTCGAGGCTGCGACCTCGGCGGACGTCACGGTCGTGCTGACCGAATGGAACGAGTTTCGCGCGCTGGACCTTGCAGCTCTCAAGCGTGCGATGCGCGGCCAGAGTCTCGTCGATCTGCGCAACATCTTCCATCCGCGCGATGCTGCATCCGAGGGCTTCCACTACAGCAGCATCGGCAGGGCTTGGCGCAACGCGTAAGCGC
>JAEZHL010000414.1 GCA_023416575.1 Pseudomonadota bacterium | reverse complement strand
TACCGGCGGCAATCAGCCCGCTACGAATCAAGTGTGCCCGCGTGTCAGCAGGCGCTGTCTTCCTGCTGCTAGCTGGAAGCTTCTGCGCCCACTCCAGAATAACGCGGCATACCCTCGCCCGAAAGCGTTTGAACTCCGCTGCAGCCGGGTCTATTCGTCGCCGCCCCTCTTCGTGCCCTTGCCAGCAGCAGCTTTCTTGGCTGCCGACTTCTTGCGCTTTTCCTCATCAGCAGGAAGCACCTTGGGCTCAATGATCGTAAGCGAACCGCCGGCCTTCTCTACGGCCGCGCGAGCCGAGGCGGTGGCGTGATCGACCGTCAATGCGACTTTGGCCGTCAACTCACCGCCAACAAGAAGGCGAACACCATCTTTGGGCCGGCGCAGGACTCCGGCCGCGACGAGGCCAGCGACGTCAATCGGTTTGCTGGTGTCGAGCTTGCCTGTATCGATCGCCTTCTGCAGACTACCAAGACTAAGCTCGTTGAAATCTTTCTGCCGCCACTTGTTGAAGCCGCGCTTCGGCAAGCGCCGGTAGAGCGGCATCTGGCCGCCCTCGAAACCGCCGAGGCGAACACCTGCGCGGGCAGTCTGACCCTTGCCGCCGCGGCCACCCATCTTGCCCACGCCGGAACCGATACCCCGGCCGATACGAACGCGGAGCTTACGGGCCCCGGCGTTGTCCTTGATCTCGTTTAGACGCATAGAATCCGGCTCCCGCCTCTCAGCCCCTCTCGTCGACAATGCGAACGAGGTGCTGGACCTTGTTGATCATGCCGCGCACAGCCGGGGTATCCTCCAGCGTGCTGCGGCGGTGAAGCTTGTTGAGCCCCAGCCCGACCAGTGTGTCGGTTTGCCGCTCTGGGCGGCGGATCGGGCTGGCGATCTGCTCGATCGTGATCGTCCTGCCGGACTTATTTGCCATGTCACGTCACCCCTGGCGCTAGCGCGGCTATTTCCGCGCCAGCGACTCTTCATTTCAAGCCTCGGTTGCGGCGGCTTCCGCCTCTGACGTGCCATCGCGCCGACGCGCAACGATCTCGCCGTACTTCTTGCCGCGCCGCGCTGCTACTCCGCGCGGATTCTCCTGGATCCTCAGCGCGTCAAACGTCGCGCGGACCACGTTGTATGGGTTGGTCGAACCCATCGACTTCGCCACGACATCCTGCACCCCCAGCATCTCGAACACGGCGCGCATAGCGCCGCCTGCGATGATACCGGTACCCGCGGGAGCCGACCTCAGCACAACGCGGCCGGAGCCATGCCGCCCAGCAGTGTCGTGATGCAGTGTGCGGCCCTCGCGCAGCGGAATGCGCATCAGGCCCCGCCGCGCCGCCTCGTTGGCCTTGCGAATCGCCTCCGGCACCTCGCGCGCTTTGCCATGCCCGAAGCCAACGCGACCCTTGAGATCGCCGACGACCACCAGTGCGGCAAATCCAAACCGCTTACCGCCCTTAACCACCTTGGCGACGCGATTGATATGCACCAGCTTATCGGAGAACTCGCTTTCGCGCTCCTCGCGGTCCCGCCCGCGGTCTTTTCCCGGAAATCGTGCCACGGATCGTTGTCCTTTCGTCAGAATTGCAGCCCGCCCTCGCGGGCGGCATCGGCGAGCGCCTTCACGCGCCCGTGGTACTGGTAGCCTCCGCGATCGAAAACGACCGTCTGGATGCCAGCCTTGGCGGCCCGCTCCGCGACCAATTTTCCAACCTCAGTGGCTGCCGCCTTATCGGCGCCAGTCCGCAGTTTGCCTTTCAGGTCCTTCTCCAGGCTCGAGGCTGCCGCCAGAGTCTGGCCCTTCGCGTCGTCGATGATCTGCGCGTAAATGTGCTTCGACGAGCGGTGAACCGACAAACGCGGCCTCCCATTCGCCTGCTTCCGCAGTGCGCTACGCACGCGCTGCCTGCGCCGTTCAAAAAGTGTGAGCGCGCCCATAGCTGCCGTCCTTACTTCTTCTTGCCTTCCTTGCGGAAGACGTATTCGCCCTGATAGCGGATGCCCTTACCCTGGTAGGGCTCCGGCGGCCTGTAGCTGCGGATTTCGGCGGCGACCTGGCCAACAAGCTGTTTGTCGATCCCGGAGACCGTGATCTGTTCCTGCTTGGCACCACCGACCTTCACGTCGACCCCCTCCGGGATCTTGTGCAGAATCTCGTGGCTGAAGCCCACCGTGAGTTGCAGCTGATCCTTACCCTTGAGCTGGGCGCGGAAACCGACGCCATGGATCTCAAGGGTATGCGAGTACCCTTCCGTCACGCCTTTGACAAGGTTTGCCAGCGTCGTCCGCGACATGCCCCACATGGCACGTGCTTCCTTGCTGTCATCGACTGGCTTGACTTCGATGCCATTGGGGCCGTTCTCCGGCCTGACCTTCTCAGGCAGCGTGAACTGCAACTCGCCTTTCGGCCCCGTGAACTTCACCGTCTGGTCCGTGACCGTCGCCGTGACATTCGCGGGCACCGGAACCGGCTTCTTGCCGATACGTGACATGATGTTTCCTTCAGCTCCCGCTGCTTAGAATACGTTGCAGAGGACCTCGCCGCCGACGTTCTCCTCGCGTGCCCGCCAGTCGGACATCACGCCCTTCGGCGTGGAGAGAATGGCGACGCCAAGACCGTTTGCGACAGTCTTGAGCTCCTTGACCGCTGAGTAGACGCGGCGGCCCGGCTTCGAAACGCGGCTGATCTCGCGAATCGCAGGCTGGCCGTTGCTGTACTTGAGCTCGATCTCGAGCTCCGCCATGCCGCCCTTATGCTCAACGCGAGTGTAGCCACGGATATAGCCTTCATCCGCAAGTACATCCAAAACTCGCGCGCGCAGGTTAGACGCTGGCGTCGAAACCTTCGGCCGCTTGCGCATCTGCGCGTTGCGGATCCGGGTCAGCATATCGCCGAGGGGGTCGTTGACCATTGTTTCGCTCCCTACCAGCTTGCCTTGACCATGCCAGGAATGAGCCCCTGGGAGGCCAGTTCCCGAAGCTGATTGCGCGACATCTTGAGCTTCCGATAGTAGGCGCGGGGGCGACCCGTCACCTCACAGCGGTTGCGAATTCGTGTCTTCGATGAGTTGCGCGGCACCTCAGCTAGCTTCATGCTCGCCTGCATGCGCTCGGTAAGCGTCTTTGAAGTGTCCTTAGACGCTGCCTTCAGCCGTGCCCGCTTGGCGGCATACTGAGCCGTCAACTTGCGACGCCGGCTGTTCTTCTCGATCGAGCTCGTCTTTGCCATGTTCTCTCCTAAGAGCCTTTCGGCTGGTCTGCCGAGGTCCCTCAGCTGCGGAATGGGAAGTTAAAGCCACGCAGCA
>JAEZHL010000408.1 GCA_023416575.1 Pseudomonadota bacterium | reverse complement strand
CTGAAGCCGGGCTCGCTTTCCCGGCTCGGCTATGCACCGGAGGATCTGTCGCGCCGCTTTGAGCGGCTGATCGTGTGCTCGATCACCGGCTACGGCGACAGCGGCCCTTATGCCGATCGCAAGGCTTACGACCTGCTGATCCAGGCCGAGTCGGGTCTTTGCTCCGTAACGGGCGGACCCGAGGCGCCGGCGCGCGTCGGCGTGTCGGTAGTCGACATCGCCGCCGGCCTGAATGCGTACGAGGCGATCCTGGAAGCGCTGATCGCACGCGGACGCACGGGGCGTGGCGCTGACATCCGTGTTTCCATGTTCGACTGCATGGCCGAGTGGATGACGGTGCCGCTGCTGCAGGGCGAGCGCGGGCTTCAGCCGAAGCGGTCCGGCCTCTCGCACGTTTCGATCTCGCCTTATGGTGTCTTCGGCACCGCCGATGGTGTGCCGATCCTCATCAGCATCCAAAGCGATCGCGAGTGGGGGACGCTCTGCCGCAGTGTGCTGGAGCAGCCGGCGCTGGCCACCGATCCGCGCTTCGCCACCAACGTCGATCGCGTGCGCAACCGGGCTGAAACGGACGGCATCGTGGCCGCCTGGTTCGCGGCGCGCGATCATCAGGCTGCGATCGAGCGGCTCGCGGCGGCGGAAATCGCATTCGCCCGCGTCAACGACGTCGCTGGTTTGAGCGCACACCCGCAACTCAGCCGCGTCGCCGTTCGGACTGAAAACGGCGTGGTCGAGATGCCCGCCCCCGGCGCGCGCACGGGTGCCAGCGCACCGGAATTCAATCCTGTTCCCGCCCTTGGGGCGCATACAGAAATGGCGCGTCGCGAGTTTCTAGCAGAATAATGCTAGGCTCCCGTCATCCCGGACAAGGGAGCGAAGCGACCGCCGATCCGGGATCCAGCGCGAGAAGTGTCCGCAGGACACAGTGTTTCGAGCCTTCGGCGCTCTTCGCGCTGGATCCCGGATCTCCTCGTCGAGGAACAGCGGCTCGTCGTCCGGGATGACGGGAGAGGGTGGAGCGGCCTTTGACGCTTGCCATACACCGCGAACAGCCGGATGCTACCGCCCCCAGGCCCTGAAAACTGGACAGTCCATGAAGACCGACGTACCCCGCCCCATCCGCCTCAAAGACTACAGCCCGCCCGACTACCTCATCGACACGGTGGCGCTCGACTTCGCGTTGGATGCGACCAGGACACACGTGCGCTCGCGCCTCGAGATGCGCCCGAACCCGGCGGCGAAGAAGGCCGGCGCGCCGCTCGTTCTGGACGGGGAGAACCTCGAGCTGGGCGAGATCCGGCTTGACGGCAAGGCGCTCCAGCCTGCCAGCTACGAGGTCGGCGAGGGCCACCTCGTTCTGCGGCGCGTGCCACGCAAGCCGTTCACGCTCGAGATCGAGACCTTCATCAATCCGGAGGCGAACAAGGCCCTGCAGGGGCTCTATCGCTCGCGCGGGATCTACTGCACGCAGTGTGAAGCCCAGGGTTTCCGCCGCATCACCTATTTCCTCGATCGCCCGGACGTGCTGGCCGTCTACACGGTGCGGATCGAAGCCGATGCCGAGGAAGCACCCGTGCTGCTGTCCAACGGCAATCCGGTGGAACGCGGGACCATGGAGGGCGGCAAGCGCCATTACGCGGTGTGGAAGGATCCGCACCCGAAGCCCTCGTACCTGTTCGCCCTCGTCGGCGGCAACCTGTCGGCCGTGACCTCCACCTACCGGACGAGCTCGGGGCGTCAGGTGGATCTCGGGATCTGGGTCGAGCCGGGGAAGGAAAGCCGCTGCGGCTGGGCGATGGATTCGCTGAAACGCTCCATGCGCTGGGACGAAGAGCGGTTCGGGCTCGAATACGATCTCGACGTCTTCAACATCGTCGCCGTGTCCGATTTCAACATGGGCGCGATGGAGAACAAGGGGCTCAACATCTTCAACGACCGGCTGATCCTGGTGTCGCCCGAGACGGCCACGGATGCGGTCTATGAGGCCGTCGAGTCCGTCGTCGCGCACGAGTATTTCCATAACTGGACCGGCGATCGCATCACCTGCCGCGACTGGTTCCAGCTCTGCCTCAAGGAAGGGCTGACGGTCTACCGCGATCAGGAGTTCTCCGCCGACGAGCGCTCCCGCACCGTGCAGCGCATCGCCGACGTGCGCCAGCTCAAGGCGCATCAGTTCCCGGAGGATGCGGGGCCGCTGGCACACCCGGTGCGGCCCGACAGCTATATCGAGATCAACAACTTCTACACGGCGACCGTTTACGAGAAAGGCGCCGAGGTCGTCCGCATGATCGAGACCATCGTCGGCAGGGATGGCTTCCGCGCCGGCATGGATCTCTACTTCGAGCGCCATGATGGTCAGGCGGCGACCGTCGAGGAGTTCGTGAAGTGCTTCGAGGACGCAAACGAGCGCGACCTCAGCCAGTTCATGCTGTGGTACAGCCAGGCCGGCACGCCGGAGCTCGTCTGCTCGCTCGATTACAATGAGGCCCGCAAGGAAGCACGGCTCACCGTCGAGCAGGTGCTTCATCCGACGCCCGGTCAGCCGACCAAGAAGCCGCTGCACATCCCCCTGAAACTCGGCCTTCTCGGCGGCAATGGCCATGATATCGATCTCAAGCTGGCGGATGGCGGGGCTGTTCCCGACGGGGTGGTCAACGTCAACAAACGCAAGCAGACATTCCGCTTTGTCGATGTGCCATCGAAGCCGGTGCCATCGCTCCTGCGCGGTTTCTCGGCGCCGGTGAAGCTCAAGGTCGATCTGACGGATCGCGAGCTCGAGTTCCTGATGGCCAACGACAGCGATCTCTTCAATCGCTGGCAGGCCGCCAACTCGTACGCCATGCGCACGCTGGTCGCGCTCGTGAAAGCACCGCTCACGAGCCGGCGGCCGCCGGAGGGCGTCGCCTATGCGAAGGCGCTCGGCGCGACCATCGCCAACGAGGACATGGAGCCGGCCTACCGGGCAGAAATGCTGCGGCTGCCGACGGAATCCGACATCGCGCGCGAGATCGCGGCGGACGTCGATCCGGATGCGGTCCACCGCGCGCGCAAGCTGTTGCTCAAGCTGATCGGCGAGACGCTGGACTCCGAGCTGGAGGAGATCTACGACGCCTACGGCCGCGGCAAGTTCTCGCCCGATGCCGCGAGCGCGGGGCGCCGCGCTCTGCGCAATACGGTGCTGACGCTGCTCAGTGCCCGCAACACGACAGCGGACAAGGCGCGGCTGATCGAGCATTACCAGAAGGCGTCGAACATGACGGACGCGGCACACGCGCTGGTGCTGCTCGCGGCGCGCGGCGGCGCCGATGCCAAAAAGGCGCTCGACGATTTCTACGAGCGCTGGCAGGGCGATCACCTCGTCGTCGACACGTGGTTCTCTGCCCAGGCGATGTCGCCCCTCTCGGGTACGCTGACCCGCGTCAAGGCGCTGAC
>JAEZHL010000345.1 GCA_023416575.1 Pseudomonadota bacterium | reverse complement strand
CCTCGAGGGCCTGATGTCCGTCTGATATTACGTGGGTTGACCTTGGGCCACGCCCGAGGCAAAAGAAAGCCGCGTCGGAGCGTAGCGCAGCCTGGTTAGCGCACCAGTCTGGGGGACTGGGGGTCGGAGGTTCAAATCCTCTCGCTCCGACCAATCAAGCACGATCAACCACCTACGTGATTCAAGGGCACAGCCGACGACAGGCTAATGCCTTTGTTGGTGTGAACTCTTCTATCCGAACAGTCCAACAAGCGCCGCGCGAACGGCACGGCCTCAGGCGGTAGCCTGTAAAGCAAGGCCTTGCTTGCCCATTCAGGCCTGAGACCGCTCTTCCGAGCGGACAATGCTTCTGGCCTGCTTCGAGACACGGGATAGCGCCAACGGCTCTATGCTATTGCTGGCCGGACGATATCTGAGCCGGGGCCAATGGGCATGGCTGATCTGCGCAATCTAGAAACGTTCGTCTGGGTCGCCCATCTTGGCGGCTTCCGTGCGGCAGCGGATAAACTGAACACCACACAGCCGGCGGTGTCGCAGCGCATCGCCCAGCTCGAAACCGCGCTCGGCGTGAAGCTCTTCGACCGCGAGCCGCGCGGCATCGCATTGACGCCGAAGGGTAACGAGCTGCTGCCCTATGCCGAACGCATGCTGCAGCTCCACGCCAATCTCCTGCAGGTTGCACGCGAGAAGCGGGCCACGAGCGGCGTGGTGCGGCTCGGCGTGGCCGAAACCATCGTACATACGTGGCTCTCCAAGCTGATCGAGCGTCTGCATGTGGTCTATCCGGGATTGACGCTCGAAATCGAGGTGGACACCTCGCCGGTGCTGCGCGAGCGGCTTTTGGCGCACCAGCTCGATGTCACCTTCCTGCTCGGACCTGTCAGTGAGCCGCGCACCAAGAATGTTCCGCTGTCGAGCTATGCGCTGGCGTGGGTGGCAAGCCCAGACCTCGATCTCGGGGCGGCCGAGCCGGTACCGCTGTCGACCCTGGCACGTTGGCCGATCATCACCTATCCGCGCAACACACGGCCCTTCATCGCCATCCGCGAGATGATGACCCGCTCCGACCTGCCCAACGTGCGCATGTATGGCAACGCGTCGCTGAGCACCATCGTGCGCATGACGCTCGATCGCATCGGCATCAGCGCGATACCTCCGGTCGTAATCCATCGCGAGCTGACGGAACGAAAGCTCCGCTTGGTGCGGGCCGAGCCGATCCTGCCGGACTTGAACTTCACTGCCACTTATTCCGTCAAACCGGACAGTTATCTCGCAGAGGCGGTAACCGAGATCGCGCGAGATGTAGCACTGGCGGAGGCGAAGCAGCGGCCGAAGAGGCGATAAGCCGTCCGCGAGTGCCTAGAAGTTGAGCGATTAACTTTTCTTATAGGCGTCAATCGGAACTCACGATTGGACAGCTCCCCTGTCAGCATTGCGATAATGCGCAGTCACTGAGCTTCTGGGGGAGAGCGAATGAATCCGATCGTGTCTCGCAAGACGTATGCGAACGGACGGGAAGCACGGCTGGCTGTGCGCCGTGGTGAGCATCCCGGGCCTACTGCAGGCATAGCTCCGGGTCATGTGCAGGGCAATCTTGCCATTCTTCCGAAAGCGCTGGCCGACGACTTCTTCCGCTTCTGCCACTTCAACCCGAAGCCTTGCCCGCTGCTGGCCGCCTCCGAGCCCGGCGACCCGCGCCTTCCGGCGCTGGGCGAAGATCTCGACATTCGCACCGACCTCCCGCTCTATCGCATCTGGCGCGACGGCGTACTGGTCGAGGAAGTTCCCGACGTAGAAAAGGTCTGGCGTGGCGACCTGGTTGCATTCGTGATCGGCTGCTCTTTCTCCTTCGAGGAAGCGTTGGTCGAGGACGGCATCGAGCTGCGCCATATCAGCCGCGGCACCAACGTCCCGATGTACCGCACAACTATTCAGACCAGGGCGGCTGGCCCCTTCCATGGTCCGCTTGTCGTCTCGATGCGGCCGATGAAACCGGCGGACGCCATCCGCGCAGTGCAGATCACCTCGCGCTTTCCCTCGGTGCACGGTGCGCCCGTGCATATCGGCAAGCCAGAGATGCTTGGCATCGCGGATCTCAGCAAGCCCGACTACGGCGATCCGATGGAGGTCGCCGACGATGAGTTGCCGGTGTTCTGGGCATGCGGGGTGACGCCGCAATCTGTGATCAGCACGGTGAAGCCGGACTTCTGCATCACCCATGCGCCGGGCCACATGCTGGTCACGGATCGAAAGAACAGCCAGCTCGCAATTCTTTAAAAACCGCTAAACGGAAATTTCAGGAGGAATGAAATGGCATCGCTATTCAAATCGCTGTCGCTTGCAGCCGTCGTCGCGGCAGGCTTTGCCGGTGCGGTAACCGCACAGGAGTTGCCCAAGACTGCGCTGAAAGTGGTCGGCGCCTGGGGCAACCTCACCCAGTACAAGGAATTCGAGCAGCCCTTCTGGACCAAAGAGATTGCTGAGAAGTCCAAGGGCGCCGTCACGGCTGAAATCACGCCCTTCAACGAAATGGGCCTGAAAGGCGCGGAAATCTTCCGCCTGATGCGTCTTGGCGTGATCGACTTCGGCTCCACCGTGCTCGGCTATGTCGCGGCCGACGACGCCCGCAACGAAGCCGTCGACCTCGCTGGTCTGTCGATGGATATCGAGACCGCGCGCAAAGTGTCGGATGCGTACAAGCCGGTTTACGACAAATTCTACCGCGAGCGCTTCGGGATGCAGGTGCTCGGTATCTGGCCTTATTCGGCCCAGGTCCTGTTCTGCAACGGCGAGATCAAGGGCCTTGCCGACCTCAAGGGCAAAAAGGTGCGCACCGGCAACCGCACGCTGGCCGAGTTCGTCGAGGCATTCGGCGGCACCGGCGTGACGCTGGCCTTCAACGAGGT
>JAEZHL010000335.1 GCA_023416575.1 Pseudomonadota bacterium | reverse complement strand
CGGCTGCATACTCGCCGGCATCATCCATGTTGATGACGGTGATCGAGGCGACCACGTTGTTGTGCGAGTAGAGGAATACGGCAGCCGAGACCGTCGTCATGCCGCTGAGGAACAGGTAGATCCAGATGTCCAGCACGGCGGGCAGGCACAGCGGCAGGGTGACCTTCAGGAACGTGCGCAAGCGGGAGACCTTGAGGGAATCCGACACCAGCTCGAACTCGTTGTCGAGCTGCCGCAGCGCCGTCACCGCCGTCAAATGGCTGACCGTGTAGTAGTGCACGATGGTCGAGATCACGAGCACCGTCATGGTGCCGTAGAGCACCTCGAGCGGGTTCTTCGGATCGTTGAGGAAGAACACGTAGGACAGGCCGAGCACCAGGCCGGGGACTGCCAACGGGAACATCCCGAGCATCTGGTAGATGTTCCGCAGCCAGGACGGGGAGCGCGACTTCTCGGCGAGGTAAGCACCGGCAAAGACCATGGCGCTGCCGATGGTCGCCGTCAGAAGTGCCAGCTTCAGGCTGTTGATGTAGCTGCTCCAGCCGCCGCCCGCGAAGCGATGGAACTCATAATTGCGCAGCGTCAGTTCCAGATTGTAGGGCCAGAACTTGATGAACGAGGCGTAGCCCGGCACCAGGATCATGGCCAGCATCACGATCGTGACGCTGATGCAGAGTGCGAGCGCGAGCCGGTCCTTCAGCGGGTGCGGCGTGGGCGCGAACGGGACGGATTTGCTCGTCAAGGCCGCCGCCTGACGGCGCCGCACCCGCCGGTCGATGACGAAGGCCAGGGCTGCCGGCGCCAGCAGCAGGATGCTGATGACGGAGCCGATCTGGAAATTCTGCTGCCCGACGACCTGCTTGTAGATTTCGGTCGCAAGCATGCTGTACTGGCCGCCGATCACCTTCGGAATGCCGAAGTCGGTCAGGCACAGGGTGAAGGAGGCGATCGAGGCGCTGACGATGCCGTACTTCATCGACGGCAGTGTGACAGTCAGGAAGACGCGCAGCGGCTTGGCGCTCAGCGCCCGCGCGGCCTCGTAGAGGCGCACGTCGGACACCGCGATCGAAGCGCTCATGATGATGAAGACGTGCGGGAAGTGCGCGATCGACATTCCCGTGATGATGCCGATCGGGCCATAGATCGTCTGGCCCATCATCAGGTCGTTGAGATAGCCCTGGCTGCCGAACAGCTGGGTCAGCGCCATGGCCGACAGCAGCGACGGCGTCAGCAGGGGGAGCAGGGCGACGCTGCGGAAGAACGTCTTGAAGCGCACGCAGGTGTGGCTGAGCGCGAGCGCGAACATCATTCCGATCAGCACCGTAATGACCGTGCTGACCACTGCCACGAAGAGGGTATTCGCGATGACATCGCCGGCCGCCGGCTGTGACAGGAACACAGCGTAGTTGGTGAGGCCGACGAAGTTGCCGTTGTGGTCGAGGAGGCTGCGCCACAGCATTAGCAGCAGTGGCGCAACGGCGAACACGATGAGGAAGCCGCCCAGCCCGAGCAGAATCAGGGTGGATGAAGACGGCAGGCGATAGGCCACACCACTGGTGTGCGCACTCTCAGGAGCCCCGATCTGTGCTTCGCCTGTAATCGCCATGCCGTCCTGCCCTCTCCCCCGCATCCTGTCGTGAAACGGTGCTTACTTCTTCTTCGGCTCGGCCTTGCTGCCGTACCGCTTCTCCCACTCGGCGAGGATGCGGTCGCGGTTCTCAGCCGACCAGGCGAAGTCCTGCTTCATGATGCGGTCGGAGATGTCCTTGGGAACGAACGGCATCTCCTTGGCGAGGCCCGGGATGGCGACGACCGTGCGCGTCGCACCGTAGATCTTCATGGCCTCTTCCGACGCGGCCCAGTTGGCGAGCTTCTGGACAGCTTCCAACTTCTTGGTTCCGGCGACGACGGCGAGGGCGTTCATGTCCCAGCCCAATGCCTCGCTCGGCATGATGAGATCGATCGGCGCGCCGTCCTGCTTCAGGCGCGAGCCGCGCAGCTCGAAGGCGAGGCCAACGACCTGCTCGCCGCGCGCGGCGATGACGGCAGGCGCGCTGCCCGAATGCGTGTAGCGGCTGATGTTCTCGTGGAGGCCGTCCATCAGCTTCCAGCCGGCTTCCTCGCCCATGGCTTGCAGCCAGGCGACAACGTACATGAAGCCCGTGCCGGAGGAGGCCGGATGCGGCATCACGATCTGGCCCTTGTAGACCGGGTCGGTGAGGTCGCTCCAGGTCTTGGGAGCCGGGATGTTGCGCTTCTTGCCCTCGATCTCGTTGTAGACGATGGCGCAGATCCAGGCCGAGTTGCCGAACCAGTAGGGCGGGTTGGCCGTGTCGCGGAACTTCTCGGGGATCTTCTCGAAGCCGACGGGCGTGTACGGCTGCAGGACGCCGCGAGCCTTGAGGAAATCGATGTTGCTGACGGCGAGACCCCAGACCACATCGGCCCGCGGGTTGTCCTTCTCGGCCAGCAGCTTCGCAGTCACGACGCCGGTCGAGTCGCGAACCCAGTTGATGACGATATCGGGATGGGCGGCCTCGAACGCCTTCTTGTAGGCGGCGAGATCGTCGTTCTCGTAGGCGGTGTAAACGGTCAGTTCCGTTTTTGCCTGGGCCTGCGGCGAGGCAAGGCCCAGTCCTGTTAGGGCGATCGCCGCCGCGGCCAATGACGCGAGCATTCGTTTCATGACGGAAACTTCCTTTGTTGCTGCCTTATGGTTGGTGGGAACTGTGTTTGGCGGGAGCGGACAACCTGAGACGTCGGCAAGGGCGGCGTGATCCGATTGGCATGCCGGTTTGAGAATTAGCGAAGCCGCGGCCACGCGTGCCGGCTCCACGGATCGGCAATTCATAACGGTCAGCGGCTTTCAGCGCCATGTCTCTCAAAGCCCACCCCATTTCGCAACGGGCGATGTTGGCTGAGAGGATCGCGCCGGACGAGACTATCTGTCCATTCGTTAGTTTCAATCGCTATTATTGATGTCAAGTATAGTTGGCCGCTGGGACGGGGCGTGCAGCCGCCCTGCAGACGGTGGCGCCACGTGATCGGGGGCCGGCGAGGATACCGGGAGCAGTCATGAACTTTCTCTACCTCCGCGCTTTCCATGCTGTCGCCAGCGAGCGCAGTTTCACCCGCGCCGCCCAGGTCCTGCACGTCAGCCAGTCGACCCTGTCATGGCAGGTGAAGGCGTTGGAGGATCTCTATGGGGTTCGCCTCCTTGATCGCCGGGGCAAGCAGGTCGTGCCGACGGAGGTCGGGCAGCGCACGCTCGAGTTGTGCCGGGAGATCTTCCGTCTCCAGGACGAGATCGAGCAGAATCTCAGCCAGAGCGTCAAGCTGCAGAGCGGGCGCTTGAAGGTCGGTGCCGACGGGCCGCGCCACGTGCTGCCGGTGCTGAACGAGTTCATGCGCCTGCACCCGAACATCAGCGTGTCGCTGTCGACCGGAAGCGCCAAGGAGGTGATGGACGACGTGCTCAACTACGAGGTCGACGTTGCCATCGTCGCGTCCGACAGCACCCGGGAAGCCCAGCTCTACATGGTCCCTTACGTCACCTATCCGCTGGTGGCGTATGTGCCGCGCGGCCACAGGTGGAGCCAGCGCACCTCGGTGCGGCCGATCGATTTCCACGGTGAGCGGGTCATCGTCCGCGAGCCGGCGTCCATGACGCGGCAGAAATTCATGCGCTCCCTCGCCAAGGTCGGCGCTATTCCCTCGGCGCTGATCGAGATCGACAATCGCGAGGCCACCCGCGAGGCGGTGGCCATCGGCATGGGCATCAGCGTCATGAGCGCGGCGGAATTCCCTGGCGTCGACAACAGGCTGGTGTCGCTGGCGATCAAGGATTCATCGCTGCAGTTCACCGAATACGTCGCGTGCTTGAAGAAACGCCGCGACTTGCGCACCGTGCGCGAATTCTTCCGCGTTGCGGGCCAGTTCGCAAAGCCGAGTTTCGCGATCGATTGACCTCGCCGGGATGACCGGATGCGGGCCAGCTTGTTCGAACGCAGGAGGCTGAGCTGTGACATTGAATGCGCAACTGGACGTCCTCCGAGATGTGGTCATCGCAATGTTCCCTGAGCTTGCGACGGCGGAGTTCTCGCCGCGGACGGCCGGCTGGGATTGCTTTGCGGTCGCCGTCGACGATCGCTGGATCTTCAAGCTGCCGCGACGCGAGACGGCGCAAAAGGCTCTTGTGCGTGAGGCCCAGGTGCTGGCCGTGATCCGCCCGGCCGTGACGATGCCCGTTCCCGACATGCAGGTCTTTCCCGGCCCGCCCATGTTCTCGCGGCATCGCATGCTGGAGGGCGAGCATCTCGTCACGGCAGACTACGACCGCCTGCCTGAGACGGCCCGCGATCGCCTTGCGGCCGACATGGCTCGGTTCTACGCCGAGCTGCATCGCCTCGACATGAAGACGATGGAGGCGGCTGGAGCCAGGCCGATCAGCACCTGGCTCGAGCCGGAGGTCATCCTGCGGCGCGTCTGGCCGGTCTTGCCCGCGGAACTGCGGTCCTTCGCCGATCGGACCATCACCCAATGCCAGCAGCTGACCCCCGATCCTCATGGCGTGACCTTCGGCTACTTCGACGGCCACGGTTGGAATATGGCGTTCGATCTGGCGCGCCAGCAGCTCAACGGAATCTACGATTTCGGAGATTGCGGTTTCGGACCCCTGCACCGGGAATTCATCTACTCCGATTTCATCTCCACGGATCTGACCGGGCGGATCATTGCAAAATACGAGGGATTGACCGGCCGCGTGCTCGATCGCCGTCGCATCACATTGCTCAGTGGCGTGCTGCGGTTCATGGAGCTGGCCGAGTTTGCGGATGATCCCGGCCTCGGGCCCACAGTGATCCAGAATGTGCTCAAGTGGGCCGCGGCGCGCTGACCGGACCAAGCGCCGCGCGTGAACTTATCCCCGCCCGCGACGATCGACCGATGCTCAGTGCACTTGAGGCACATGCGGGAGACGCTGAGCATGTTCGAGACCCCCAATCTTAGGCTTCCCTACATCGCTCCTGCCCAGGCGCAGAAGCACGTGACGCACAACGAGGCCATCCGCGCGCTCGACGCCTTGCTGCACATCGCGGTCGTGGATCGCGATCTGGCCGAGCCACCCGCCGCGCCCGCCGACGGCGCCCGCTATATCGTCGGAGATAACGCGACGGGTGTTTGGGCCGAACAGCAGAGCACTGTCGCCGCGTTCCAGGACGGAGCGTGGGCCTTCTATTCTCCCCGGGAGGGCTGGACCGCCTGGGTGATCGACGAGAGCCAGCTGGTGGTTTGGAACGGCACCGCCTGGGTTCCGGCGGCCGACCTGTCCGATCCCGTTGCCAAGCTCGGGATCAATACGTCTGCCGACGAGACCAACCGGCTGGCGGTGGCCGCGGAGGCCTCGCTCCTCACGCACGTTGGCGCCGGTCATCAGCTCAAGATCAACAAGGCCGACAGCGTGGATACGGGTGCCATTCTGTTCCAGACCGGGTGGTCCGGTCGCGCCGAGATCGGCCTGGCGGGTGATGATGATTGCCACATCAAGGTCAGCCCCGACGGCAGCAACTGGCACGAGGCGGTGGTCATCGACAGGACGAGCGGCCACGTCAGGCTGCCATCGACGCCGATGCGCGAAACGCTGAGTGGGGACCGTACCTATCACGTCGATCCTGCGTCCGGTTCCGATGCGAATGACGGCCTCTCCTCCGGCGCGGCGCTCCAGACCCTGCAGGAGGCCATCGAGCGAGCGCTGCGCGTCGATGCATCAGGCCACACGGTGACGATCCAGTTGGCCGACGGGACCTATGCCGGTGGTGGCTGGGTCAACCGGCCCATGTTCGACGGCTCGCAACTCAATATCATCGGCAACACGGCGGCGCCCGGCAACGTCACCATCTCCGTCGCCAGCGGCAACGCCGTCCTGGTCGATGCCGCCGGGGCCAAGGTGCGCCTGGAGGGCGTCAAGCTCAGTGGCGACATCGGCGTGTGGGCGCGTTATGGCGGCATCGTTTTCCTGACCGGCAAGAACGCCTTCGGTGCGTGCAATTTCCGCCACATCGGGGCCGACAATGGCGCATTCGTCGAAATGCTGGGGGGCGAGATCGCCATCGAGGGTGCTGCCCCGCATCATCTGTACTCCGATGCCGGCGGCCACATCTTCTACGCCCTCGGCGCCGTCACCCTCACCGGCACACCCGGCTTCCCGTTCGGCTTCGCCCATGCCCAGTCCGGAGGGCTCGTGACCTCCTACGGCATGAATTGGTCGGGCAATGCGCTGGGACCGCGCTATCAGGCGGTGCTCAATGGCGTCATTAATGTCAACGGGGCAGGGGGGCTCTACTTTCCCGGCGATAACCCTGGCGTGCTCGCGAGCGGCGGCCAGTACGCCTGACCGTGCGACCTGAGTCATTGGCGCTCAGGGCTGCACCGGTTCAGCCAGCAACGCCTCACCGAGGTTGGCGAGCGTGGTCAGATCGATGTACGCGCTCGCCGGCACGCTGAGGTCGAAGTCCATCCGCCAGGAGAGCTGGGCTGCCGACGCGAGCCGCTGCCGCAGCACGTTGTCCGCAACCGCGAAATGATCAGGCCGGACCGCCCGCCTGACCCCGTGCAGGATGCCGAGCGTCACGAGGTCGTAATAGGCGCTGAACGGATCGGGCGATTTACTCGCCGGATGCATGTAGCCGGCAAAAGCGATCCGCCCATCGTAGGAACGCGTCTTGGGATCCTTGCCGCTGTAGCCAGCGAACGCGTCATATAGGCCGCGCACCGTGGCGGAGGGGCCTTCGTACTCGAGCAAGCCCCGCAGTGCATAGGCCAGCGTGTCGCCATAGACGAATGTGTCGGGCTGGCCCTGCGGTCCCGGTACGCGGCGCCAGATGCCCTGGCATACGGGCCCGGTACAGCCCGCCAGCGAGGGCGCGTCCGCGTGCTCCCATGCACCGGCAAGACCGTCGACGAGAAAGCTGCGCGCCGACCTGGCGGCGGCATCGTAGTGCGGATCGCCCGACAGCAGCGCCGCCCGGCGCAACACGGGCAAGGCGGCGAGGTTCTTGACGTGGCGGTCGCAGTTCCAGGCCGGCGCCTCGCCGGTATCGACGATGAACTCGCAGAAGCCGTCGGGCGCCCCAGCCGGCCTCGCGTAGGGGCGGCTCGGTGCATTCTGCATGCGCACGAGGAAATCGGCAAAGGCGATGCCTGATCTGAGAAAGCGATCA
>JAEZHL010000333.1 GCA_023416575.1 Pseudomonadota bacterium | reverse complement strand
GGTGTGACCTTGCGCTTGATGATACGCTGGGCAGCGGCAACGGCGCTGTCGACGGCGGCAGAGCGCACCTCGTTGAGCGCCTGCGCCTCGGCCCGGGCGATCTTCTCCTCGGCGAGCTTGGTGCGACGCTCCAGGCCCTCCTTGAGGCTCTTACGCGTCTCGGCGGCGAGTGCCTCCGCTTCGCGGCGGGCCTGATCGATGATGGCGCTCGCTTCCTCCTCAGCCTCTCGGCTGCGGCGCTGATAGTCGGCGAGCAGCTGCTGGGCCTCCTCGCGAAGGCGACGCGCCTCGTCGAGCTCGCACCGGATCGCATCGGCGCGGTCGTCGAGCGCCTTTGTGACCAGTCCGGGCACCTTGTAGTAGGCGAGCAGGCCGATGAAGCCGAAGAAAGCGACCGCAACCCAGAACTCGGCGGTCGACAGGATGGAGCCGTTGGCGGCAAGCATCACGAGCATGTCGGCTTACTCCCCAGGTACCGGCTCGAGCGCGCGGCGGGCTTCATCAGCACTCACCTCGGACCCGATCAGCTTCTCGACGATGGAGGCTGCAGTATCGCTGGCGATTTCATTGACCTGGGCGAGCGCCTTAGCCTTCATCTCCGTGATACGCTTCTCGGCCTCGGTCAGCTTGGCATTGACCTGGGCATCGACCCGTGTCCGCTCGTCCTCGACCTCCGCGGCGAGCTTCTCGCGGGTCTCGCGAGCGATCGAGCCGGCTCGACCGCGTGCAGCGGCGATCTCCTGCTCGTAAGCGGCAATGGCCTTTTCCGTCTCGCCCTTCAGACGCTCGGCCTCGTCCAGATCGCGCTGAATGCGGTCACGCCGTTCCTCGATCACTTCGGTGATGCGCGGCAACGACCAGCGGGACAGGATGAAGTAGAGCGCACCGAAGGTTATTGCGAGCCAGATGAGCTGGGGCGCAAAATCAGGTGCGTAGAGCTGTGGCAGCCCTCCACTCTGTTTTGTCGCCTCTGCGGTTGCCGCGGCGAGCACGGCGAGGCTAGCAAGCATGGCAGTCTCCGGGCGGAGGGGAAGTCGATCGCGAGGTGCAGTCAGCGTGTGCGGACGCGCCTCGGATCGACATCCGATCAGCCGAACAGGATGATGAGCGCGATGAGCAGGCCGAAGAGGCCGGTGGCTTCTGCAAGGGCGAAGCCGATCAGCAGGTTCGTGAACTGGCCAGGGGCAGCCGACGGGTTACGCAGCGCGCCCGACAGGTAGTTACCGAAGATGTTGCCGATACCGATGCCGGCACCGATGAGGGCGAAGCAGGCAAGGCCCGCACCGATGAATTTGGCAGCCGTCGGATCCATAAGTGTCTCCCTTTAGAGGTCAAGAGTGTTGCGAGAAAAGCATCCGGGGATGGAGCCCCCTGGATTCAGTGGTGCATGTTCACGGCATCGTTCAGGTAGATGCAGGTGAGCACGGTGAAGATGAAGGCCTGCAGGAAGGCCACCACGAACTCGAGCCCAGTGAAGGCGATCGTGAACACCAGCGGTGCGACGCCGAATGCGCCAAGGCTGACGATGAAGCCCGCGAACACCTTCAGCATGGTGTGCCCGGCCATCATGTTGGCGAACAGGCGCACCGAGAGGCTGACCGGGCGGATGAGGTAGGAGATGAGCTCGATCGGAACGATGAGCGGCATCAGCCAGATCGGCACGCCTTCCGGAACGAAGAGGCGCAGATAGCCGACGCCGTGGCGGGCGAAGCCGATCAGCGTGACGACGGTGATCACCAGGGCGGCGAGCGCGAAGGTGACGATGATGTGGCTCGTCACGGTGAAGGAGTAGGGGATCATCCCGATCATGTTGAGGACCAGGATGAACATGAAGAGCGAGAAGACGAACGGGAAGTACTTCATCCCGGCCTGGCCCACGTTCTCGCGGACCATGTTCGCCACGAACTCGTAGGAGAGCTCGGCGATCGACTGCATGCGGGTCGGCACCAGCGAGCGGCCCGTCATGGACAGCGCCAGGAAGCCGACGATGAACGCGACACCCAGCACCATGTACAGTGATGAGTTCGTGAACGAGGCATCGAAACCGAGGAATTCGAGGTCCGCAAGTCGACGGATCTCAAACTGCTCCATGGGGCTATGTGCCCCTTCTGCTCCGGCAGTCGCCACTCAAGCCCCCTACCTGTCTTCTTCGTCGTCCGGGACGACGGATGGCGCCGCCCGTTGCAGCGCTTCCGCCTCCGCCTGCATGCGCTTGGCGGTCCGGATCAAATTCAACATTCCGGCTGCAAAGCCGAGAACCAGAAACAGAACCAGCAGCCAGGGCCTCGTACCCAGATAACCGTCGAGAGCCCAGCCTACGAATCCGCCAAACAGCACGCCCACTACCAGCTCGATGCCGATTTTGAAAGCCTGCCCGAAAGCAGACCCACGTGCGACATTCTCGAGCTGCGGCGCCCGTCTGGCTTTGACCTGCTCGAGGCGGCTACCAATCCCGGCTGCGCGCGCCTTCAGCGCTGCACGCTCTTCCGGACTGATCTCTCCGCGTCCCGAGCCGTCCTTGCCGTTATTGGACATGGCGACGCTCGCCCGAACTCTAGGGGTGGGCCGATGCACGGCGGGGTATTCGACGGCGCGCACCTTAGTGAGGGGTCCAGAGGGAGTCAAGGAAACGGCAGGGTCGCACGAGCCGGTGAGGTACGGCGAAACGGCGCAGGTGGCGCGCCGCTTTCGCGGGGCGGAGACTTATGACAGGAATGATCAAACAACCGTCACAATCTGAGCGACCAGAATGGCGGATACCTCAGCGCAGGGAGCGCCCATGACTTCTCGATTTCGATCCGCCCCTTTGACAGGCCTTATTCTAACGGCCTGGGCTGCCGGCAGCTTCGCGGGCCCGGCGATCGCAGAGCAGGTGCAGAGTAAGCCTCTGCAGCTCGCCCAGGGGTCCGGCCGGCCGGATGCCGGCAAAGAGGAGGAGAAGCGCGGGCGGGGTCGCGAGGAACGCTCGAAAGAGCGGGGCGACCCGCGCGGCGAGCAGCGTGGTGAAAGGCGCGGTGAGCCTCGCCGGCAGGAGACGCAGCCGCAGATGCGGCCGGCACAGCAGGAACGCCGCGAAGCGCCAAAGCGGGAAGTGCGTCCGCCGCAGCAACTCGAGCGCCCCGTGCCCCAGATCCGGCCGGCACAGCAGGAGCGCCGCGAAGCGCCGCAGCGGGAGGTGCCGCCGCCGCAGCGGGAAGTGCGACCGCCGCAGCAACTCGAGCGTCCCGGACCCAAGCCGGACACGGCTGACAAGGGTCGCGAGCGGCTGAAGGAGCAGATCGAGAAGCGGGTGATGCCGCGTGATGTGCGCGATGAGCGCCGCGATGACCGGAAGGATGTGCGCGACAACCGTTCCGACGAGCGCAAGGACGTTCGCGAGGATCGTCGTGAGGTCCGCAGCGACGACAGGGCGGAGCGCCGCTTCCATCGCCTCGACGATTTGAAGCAGCTGCGCCGGCAGCGGGTCGAAGGTGGGCGTACGCTCATCGAGGAGCCCGATAAGCGGGTGATCGTGCGCGAGCAGGGCCGCTCCTTCATCCAGCATGACGAGGGTGAGCGCTTCCGCCGCCGCTTCAAGGATCAGCGTGTCGAGCGTCGTCAGGATGGCAGCACCCACACGACGTACATCCGTCCCGATGGCGTGCATGTCGTGTCGGTGGTCGATTCGCGGGGCCGGCTGCTCCATCGGTACCGGAAGCATCGCGACGGCCGCACCGTCGTGCTCATCGACAACCGCCGCTATCACCGGCCGGGCCTCGTCGAGGGCCTGATTCTCGGTGCCTTCCTCGACCTCAGGCCGCCGGTGATTCGCATCCCGCGCGAGAAGTACATCGTCAATTACGAGGAGGCGTCCTACGACGACGTCTACGAGGCACTGTCGGCGCCGCCGGTCGACGAGCTGGATCGCGGCTATTCCCTCGACGAGATTCGCTACAACCATTACCTGCGCGAGCGGATGCGGCGGATCGATCTCGACTCGATCACCTTCGAGTTCGGCGCGTGGGAAGTGGCACCCGACCAGTACTTCAAGCTGGAGCGCATCGGTAAAGCCATCAACCAGCTTCTGGAGCGCAACCCCGACGAGATCATCATGATCGAGGGGCACACCGATGCGGTCGGGTCGGATGAGGACAACCTGACACTCTCGGACCGGCGCGCGGAGAGCGTCGCCATGATCCTGTCCGACGAGTTCGGGGTGCCGCCGGAGAACCTGGTGACACAGGGCTACGGCGAGCAGTTCCTGAAGATCGAGACCGAAGCACCCGAACGCGCCAACCGCCGCGTGGGTGTGCGCCGGATCACACCGCTGATGTCGCGCTCGGGCGACTGAGGGCGGCGCGCGAGAAACGTTTGTTGGACAGGGGGCTTTGAGCCCCCTGTTTGCTTATCGGGACCTCTTTCCGCCATCGAATCGCGGCATCCTGGGCGCGGGTTGGTCTACAGATTGACGGGTTGTGCCATGTCGGAGCGGGCGCCGGACGACGAGCAGGGCCGGGCGGCGAATGATGACGTTCCGCTCGCGCGGGCCGGCAAGCTGGCGCGCCCGGGGCCGGGCGGGCGACCGGCGTTCGACCGGAAGACGATCGCGCTCGTCTACGATTTCGACGGCACGCTGTCGCCGCGGCCGATGCAGGAATACACGTTCCTGCCCAAGATCGGCGAGGACCCGAAAGCGTTCTGGGCGGAATCGAACCGGCTCGCCAGGGAGCATGCCGCCGATCCGCTCATCACGTACATGCACCTCATGTACAAGAAGGCCAAGGCCAGGGGCGTGCGCATCGACCGCGAGGATCTCGTCGCGCTCGGCCGCGGCGTCGACCTCTTTCCGGGGGTGGCCGAGTGGTTCGACGCCATCGGCGAGTACGTGAAGATCCGCTCCGAGACCCAGGGCGTCGTTCTGCGCCATTACCTGATCTCGTCCGGGCTGACGGAGATCATCGAAGGCACCGCCATCTTCCGGCACTTCCACAACGTCTTCGCGTCGGAATACTGGTTCGATCCCTACGACCTGCCGTACCCGAAGCGGGTCATCACCGACACCGGCAAGACGCAGTACCTGTTCCGCATCAACAAGGGCATCGAGGACCTGCGCGAGAACATCAACCAGCACATGCCGGAGGCGCACCGGCCGATCCCGTTCGCGAACATGATCTACTTTGGCGACGGTGACACGGACGTGCCGTCGATGGCCGTGATGCGCAAGAACGGCGGCCATGCGATCGCGGTCTATCCGCCGGGTAAGCCGAAGGCGAAATGCATCGACCTGTTCAAGGCGAACCGCATCGACTTCTACGCCGCCGCCGACTATCGCCGCGGCTCCGATCTGTTCCGGCGGACGTGCCTGCTGGTCGATCGAATCCTGGCGGACATTCGCGTGCAGGAGGAGATGTGGCGCATCGGCCGCGAGGTGGCGAAGGGGCGGTAGGGGTGTCCGATTTCAGAACGATCGGTCGGCCTCGACGACGTGCTCGTCACGCGCCGCCGGTAAGGATCTCCCAGGTGGCCATCGCAAGATCGACGATGCCGTCGAGCTCACGGCGCGAGGCTCCGTCGCGCGCTGCGATCGAGAGGCCGTTCAGAACCGCAGCGTAGTAGGCCGCAAGACGCGCGGTATCGGTGCCCTCGGGGAGATCACCATCGGCAACTCCCTGGTCGAGACGCTGCTTGAGCTGGGCGAGGCCTTCGCGCCGGCAGTCGGCGAGGTAGTCGCGCACGGGCTTCGTCTCGGGGGTGCCGATCAGTGCCGAGAGCACAACCATGCAACCGGGAGGATTTCCCGGGTTGGCGTAGCCCGCCACGTTGTCGCGCAGCATTCGCTCGACCATATCGCGCGCGGTCGGCGCCTCTGAGAGCGCACGGCTCGTCGCGCTGGATTTGGCGTAAAGCGCCACCGCCTCGCGGAAGAGCTGCTCCTTGCAACCGAAGGCGGCATAGAGGCTGGGCGAGTTGATTCCCATCGCCGCCGTGAGGTCGGCGACAGACGTGCCCTCGTAGCCGCGCGCCCAGAACACCTCCATGGCGCGTCGAAGCACAGCATCTCTGTCAAACGAGCGTGGCCGGCCGCGTTCGGCCATTCCAGCCCCCTTTCTGTAACGATCATAAAATAATTCACTTGACCGGTTCTCGCAAGCCGTGCAGTTTTGTGTCGATCATTACAGAAAAAGGAGACTGTCATGTCGCTCAACGGAAAAGTAGCTTTGGTCACCGGCGGGACGCGCGGTATCGGCGCTGCCATTGCAACACGGCTGGCGCGCGAGGGCGCTGACGTCGCGGCCACTTTTCTGACGCGCGGCGCGAAGGTGGACGCCTTCCTGGCCGAGATCGGGCGCTACGGCCGGCGAGGCCTGGCGATCCAGGCAGACAATGCCGACGCCGCCGCAGTCCGCCAGGCGGTGGAGCGCACCGTCGCGGAATTCGGCCGGCTGGATATACTCGTCAACAACGCCGGGATCTTCAGCGGCGGGCCGTTCGAGCAGCTGACGGTCGAGGATTTCGACCGGCTCGTCGCGATCAATACACGCGCGGTGTTTGTCGCATCACAGAAGGCTGCCGAGCATCTGCCCGAGGGCGGCAGGATCATCAGTATCGGCAGCAATCTTGCCGAGCGCGTTCCCCTGCCAGGATTGACCCTTTATAGCGCGACCAAGTCCGCGCTCGTCGGCCTGACAAGAGGCATGGCGCGCGATCTGGGCAGCCGCGGCATCACCGCCAATGTCGTACATCCGGGCTCGACCGCCACGGATATGAACCCGGACCAAGGGGATCACGCCGAAGGCCAGCGCGCGATGATGGCCATCCCGCGGTACGGAAAACCGGGTGACATCGCCAGCCTCGTGGCGTGGCTCGCATCCGACGAGAGCCGCTTCATGACCGGCGCCGCGCTGACGATCGATGGCGGCGCGAACGCCTAGCCATTCAAGCGGAAATTCCGCCCTTTTCAGATCCCGTGACGGCCACTCGGAGACGACAGATGGCTTGGATGTTGCTCGTCGGCGCAGGTCTGCTGGAAATCGTCTGGGCCATTGCCCTGAAACACTCGGCGGGGTTCACGCGGCTCTGGCCGAGTGTCATCGGCATCGCTGCAGCCGTCGTCAGCTTCGTCATGCTGACGATGGCATTGCGGGCGTTGCCCGTGGGGACTGCCTACGCCGTCTGGGTCGGTATCGGCGCGGTCGGCGTGGCGTTCGTTGGCATGATCTGGTTCGGCGAGCCGATGGCCTCGGTCCGCCTCATGCTCCTGTCACTGATCGTCATCGGCATCGCTGGATTGAAGCTCGTCGAGAGCTGAACCGGCGGGGGCTACAACACAGAGGCCGGCGGGCTAAACCTCCCGCAGCTTGAAGCGCTGGATCTTGCCCGTGGCGGTCTTGGGCAGGTTATCGGCGTAGGTGATCC
>JAEZHL010000233.1 GCA_023416575.1 Pseudomonadota bacterium | reverse complement strand
CCTTCATGTCCATCCCCCAGCGGGTGATGGACTCTACCCAGTTTTGGAGGTGATTTCGGGGCTCAGGTCACGAAGTATATGCGGCAGACCCGCGGGATGTTGAGAGCGGACCAGTGCGGCTGAAGGGGAAACGTTGTGAGGGCTGCGATTTATGCGCGCTTCTCGTCTGAGCAGCAGCGGGAGGCCTCGATCGAAGATCAGGTGCGCAGTGCCAAGTGCCTAATTGAGGAGAGGGGCTGGCGGCTGACGCGTGTATATAGCGACCGTGGCATCTCCGGCGCCACTATCCTGCGGCCCGGCTATCAGTCACTACTTACCGATGCCCGAGCAGGACTGTTCGACATGGTGGTAGCCGAAGGCCTTGATCGCCTATCTCGCGATCAGGAGGCAACGGCCGCGCTGTTCAAGCAGCTGAGCTTTCTCGGGATCGCCATCACCACAAAATCCGAGGGCGAGGTCAGTGAGCTGCACGTCGGGCTCAAGGGCACGATGAATGCGCTGTTCCTCAAGGACTTGGCCGTCAAGACCCGTCGCGGCTTAGAAGGGCGAGTGCGCCAGGGCAAGTCCGCTGGCGGTCGCGCATACGGCTACATTGTCGTTCGTGGCTGTGCCGCCGACGGCAGCGAAGCCCGTGGCGAGCGCGTGATCAACGAGCAGGAAGCGATCATTGTGCGTCGAATCTATGCCGAGTTCCTGGCCGGCAAGTCGCCGCGCGCGATCGCGCGCAACCTCAATGCAGCCGGTGTTCCCGGCCCCAACGGCAAGGTGTGGCTCGATACCACCATCCGCGGTCACGCAACTCGGCGGACGGGCATCCTCCGCAACGATCTCTACGCTGGACGACTGGTTTGGAACAAGCAGACATACCTGCGAAACCCGGACAACGGCAAACGCGTGGCGCGCGTCAGGGACGAACGGGAGAGGGTGATTACCGAGGTGCCGGAGCTACGCATTGTCGACCTCGCAGTGTGGGAGGGGGTTCAACAGAGACTAGAGCAGATTCGCGCCTCTCCCGGGGCGACTCGGATCAGGCAATCGGAATTCTGGAAACAACGGCGACCGAAGCACCTGCTGACTGGGCTCGTTCGTTGCGGCGCCTGCGGTGGCAATTTGGCCGCGATCGGCAAAGACTACCTCGCGTGCGCGGCGGCTCGCAGCGGGGCCGGCTGCAGCAACTACAAGAGCATCAAACGCGCTCGCATCGAGGAGGCCGTGCTCGAGGGTCTCAAGTCGCGGCTGATGGCGCCTGAGTTGGTTGAAGAATTCATTTGCGCCTTCCACGAAGAGGTCAACCGCCAGGGCCGCTCCGACGATATACGCCGGCAGGGCGTGGAAGCCGAGTTGCGCCGCATTACACAAAAGCTCAAAGGCCTTTATGATGCGATCGCTGACGGCTTACGCACGCCCGGACTCAAGGCCCAGCTTGAGGAATTCGAGCAGCAGCGGGAAGAGCTCGCTGCCGCCCTCGCCGCGGCGAGGACACCACAGCCGCGCCTGCACCCAAACCTAGCCGAGCTCTACCGCAACACAGTCGCCGACCTGCACGCCGCACTTAATGAACCTGCCGCGCGGACCGAGGCGGCCGAAATCCTGCGTAGCCTGATCGAAGGCGTCACGGTGAGCTGCGATGAGGACGGCGAATGCGTGGAGCTTACCGGCGATATCGTTAAGCTGATCGCCTTACCAAGCGGTCGCGTTCCAGCTTCGTTCGAGAGTTCGGTAAAGGTGGTTGCGGGGGTAGGATTTGAACCTACGACCTTCAGGTTATGAGCCTGACGAGCTACCGGGCTGCTCCACCCCGCGTCACCATGAAATCAGAGCGGCTTCAACTTCCGGTCCCGCTCTGAAACTCAAAGCCGCCCGGCAGGGCGGCTTCGATGGAGGGGTATATAGCACGAGATTCACGGATGTGAAGCCTGTATCGCTCTGTGGGGAAAAGAATTTTGTGGCACGGCGCAGGGGCTTTCCTCATGACTCCTTGGCCGTCGCCTCAGCCCTGACCCCAGCTGCCTCCTGTTTGCCGCGAACAATGAAGTGAAGGTTGCGCGCGTAGATGAGCAGGCCCATGCCTTGACCCAGCATGAACACGGGGTCGAGCCGGTAGATGGCATAGGCGAACAGCATCGCGCCGCCGACCAAGCTGAAGTACCAGAATGCTTCGGGCACGATGGAGCGGCGGGCGCGTTCGCTGGCGATCCACTGCACGATGAAGCGCATGGAGAACAGCAGCTGCGCGGTGAAGCCGACGGCCAGCCACACCTTCTCTGCATTGGGCGTGGCGACCCACCAAGCCGCAATCTTTGTCGCGGCAGTCGCGAGCAGATCCATGGAACCCCCGAGTTCGTGTATTGACCTTGACGCCTTCAGCGGTCGCCTATGGTGCGGGCTATTGCGCCACCGGTTTGCCGCGCCCGTGCATGGCGACTTGGTGCCCTTCAGACACCTCCTCCACGATCACGGGGACGCGCGTGCGCCGGCGTAGCCAGCTCACTCCGAAGAGATCATACAACCCGATCAATGCGCGGCCCAGATTGTTGTACTTCGAGTTGCCCGCAAGCCGCGGCCGATCGTTGACGGGCACGTAGGCAACCTCGTGGCCGTAGCTCAGGAACAACGCTGGCAGGTAGCGGTGCATGCTGGTGAAGAAGGGCAGGCGCAGGAACGCCTCTCGCCAGTAGACCTTGATGCCACAGCCGGTGTCGGGGCATTTGTCATTGAGCACAGCATCGCGAATCCAATTTGCAGCTTTCGAGGCCCACCGCTTCGAGCCCTCGGCGCGCCTTTGGGTGCGAACACCCCCGACAAGAGCGGGACCGGAGCCACCAGGCGGCGACAGTCGCGCGAGCAGCCTCGGGATGTCCTCCGGATCGTTCTGCCCATCACCATCCATGGTCGCTATGACGGGGCTCGACGCCGCGAGTATACCCGTGCGCATTGCAGCACTCTGGCCGGCGCGCGTGCCATGACGCAGGTAGCGCAGGTGAGGGCATCGGCCCGATTCGATCAGGTCGATCACTTCGCTGCCCGTGCCGTCGTCACTGGCGTCATCGATGACGATGACCTCCGCCAGAACATCGTGAGGGACCTTGGCGTAGGTCTCCGCGACGAGGCGGCCGATGTTGCCGGCCTCGTTGAGGGCGGGGATGACCACCGAAATGCGCATGTTTGATGTGCTGTCCTTATGGTGCGAGCCGTAGCTAGGTTGTGCCTCCGGTCTCGCTCGCGGCAAAGTATCAGGCTTTGCGAGATCCGCTCAACCATGTAAATGGGCGCGATCCGCACCGATCTTAGTCGGCCGAGCAGGAGGGGTGGAAATGACCGTGCGCGCCGGGACTGCGGGCCAGGACGACGCCGGATGGCTCCAGATGCTGATCGCTGTTCTTGGCGCGCTGCTCATCGTTCGGCTCGTTGCCTTATCGTTCAATGCCACGGATCTGTTCTTCGACGAGGCGCAATACTGGTCCTGGAGCCTCGAGCCCGCCTTCGGCTACTACTCGAAGCCACCTCTGATCGCTTGGGTGATCCGCGCTGCGACAGATACATGTGGGCTGTCGGAGTTCTGCATCAGATTGCCATCGCCGATCATTCACTCGGCTACGGCACTAGCCGTCTATGCAGCGGCCGTGAAGCTTTATGATCGCCGCACGGCCTTCTGGTCGGCTGTCGCCTTTGCGACGTTGCCGGGTGTTTCGCTGTCCGCAGGCATCATCTCTACGGACGTTCCACTGCTGTTCTTTTGGGCGGTGGCTCTCTACGCCTTCGTCAGTCTCGTCACTTCGGATCGATGGTGGCCGTCACTGGTGCTGGGCCTGGCGCTCGGGCTGGGGCTCAATGCCAAGTACGCAATGATCTATTTCGTGCTGTGCGCGGCCGTCTACCTCCTGAGCGTTCCCGAGCGGCGCTGCCTGCTGCGCGATGCCCGAGTTTATGTGGCGCTGGGACTGGGTCTGCTGCTCATAGCGCCGAACCTTTTGTGGAATGCCTCCAACAGCTTCGCGACCTTCGCGCATACTGCCGATAATGCGAGATGGACGGGGCCTTTGATCAACCCGGGCAAGGGACTTGAGTTCTTCGGAGCCCAGTTTGGCGTGTTCGGGCCGATCCTGTTCGGCTCGCTATTGGTGATCATGGCCCGAGCTTGGCGGCAAGGCCTGCCCCCACCCGATCGGCTCTTGCTGAGCTTCGCGCTGCCGGTCATCGTCATCGTCACGGCTCAGGCTTTCCTCTCGCGGGCCCATGCGAACTGGGCTGCCGTGGCCTATGTTTCGGCGACCGTGCTCGTGACGGCGACGCTCATTCGAGAGCTGTCGTGGCGCTGGTTGAAAGCGTCGCTCGCGCTGCATGTCGCTATCCTTGCGGCGATCGGGCTGGCGACGGCAACGGCCGGGTCATTCCGGCTCCCCGGAGGCGGAGATCCGTTCGCGCGTACGCTGGGTTGGCGGGGCCTGGGTGAGGCAACGACGGCCGTGCTGGATGATGCGCGCAGGGCGGGTCGGCCATTCTCCGCCGTTCTGACGGACGATCGGGCGATCACCGCCGAGCTGCTCTATTACATGCGTGGCGATACTTTTGTGTTTGCGTGGCACGAGGCGGGCTCGCGGCCGCGTGACCACTATGAGCTGTCACGCGCCTACAGCAAGGGTTCCCCCGAACCCGTGTTGTTGGTCAGCTTGCGCCGTGATGCTGGCAGGATCGGTGAGAGCTTCGCGACAGTTGAGCTCGTCGGAACGCGGGATGTCCCGGCTGGCGCGGGGCCGGCGCGGCGTGTCACGTTCATCAGACTGGAAGGTTTCAAGGGGGACTGAGGAGAAATCCTGCAACGTGGCCAGTGCGACAGCGTTCAGGGTGGAGTTCGAATAAGCAGCGCAGATCCGTGGGTTCACCGATTGGGAGACACCATGCCACTCAGTGCCAAGACCGCCATCGTCACTGGTTCGACCTCAGGCATAGGGCTTGCGATCGCGCATGCTCTCGCGAAGTCGGGGGCGAACATCGTCATGAATGGCCTCGGCGATGAGAAGGCCAATGCCGAGCAGATCCGCGCCGTGGCAGCTCACGGCACCCGTGTCGCCTTCAACGGAGCCGACATGCTCCGCCACAACCAGATCGCCGACATGGTGGCGGAGGCCGAGCGCGACTTCG
>JAEZHL010000230.1 GCA_023416575.1 Pseudomonadota bacterium | reverse complement strand
TTCGGCTTTGCCGATGACGAGGCTCCGAAGAAGACCAAGGCGAACTAGCTCCAACCTTTTCGCGGCTGGCGCGCCTTTGCGCGCCAAGGCTCGCGACCGACATTCCATCGACCCGATCGGGGCTGCTCAAACCTGCGCAGCCCCGATGTCGTGCTTGGGCGGCGCTCACCCGGTCCGGGCGCGTACAACCGCGCGCCTTATGTGGGCCGCCATACCGTCCCGAGCGGCAGCGCACCCGACGCAGTATTTCCTGCCTGGAAAATATGCTTGTCCCGTTAGGACGGAAGTCCGGCCGACTGGGGTGGCCTTCCTCATTGCTGATGCGAAATCGTCGCGATCCAGACGACGCACTCACCATAACCTCTAACTGTCTGTTTTTCCGAGAATTTCCAGGCCTGTGCGGCGGTCGATCCCAGGTCGATTGGCTAGGATTGCTGCGGTGCAAACATGGTTTGATGACGGCCAGTTTTCACAGTTGGTGATATCTCCGCGTCGACCTTCACACTTGTGAAAATATATGCTCAATTTTTTCAAATGACGCTTGAGCAAACCCACCCGCTGCTTTCACTCCGATCGGTCGAAGCTGGCTACGTCGGCGGCATCCGCGTTCTGGCGGGGATCGACCTCGACGTCGTCGAAGGCGAGATCGTTGCGCTGCTCGGACGCAATGGCGCCGGCAAGTCGACGGTCATTCGCGTGATCTCGGGCCTGCTGAAGCCCTATTCCGGATCGGTCGCGTTCGCTGGGGCCGACATCACCGGCGCTGAGCCTGCTGAGGTCGTCCGTGCAGGAATCGCAGTCGTGCCGGAAGGGCGGCGCGTCTTCGCGTCCCTGACCGTCGAGGAGAATCTCACGATCGGCTCGTTCGCGCACCGCACGTCGATCGTCCCGCGGCCGGAGTTGGACGAGATCTACACGGCTTTCCCGCGGCTGGCCGAGCGCCGTGCTCAGAAGGCGGGCACGCTGTCGGGGGGCGAGCAGCAGATGGTGGCGATGGGCCGGGCTCTGATGGCGAGGCCCCGTCTCTTGCTGCTCGATGAGCCCTCGATGGGCCTCGCGCCGATGCTGATCGAGGCCGTTTTCGACATGATCAACGCGCTCGCATCCAGCGGCATCACGATCCTTCTGATCGAGCAGAATGCGAGTGCCGCGCTGGACCTGGCCGACCGGGCCTACGTCCTCGAGCGCGGTGTCATCGTCCGGTCGGGCGAGGCAGCCGCGCTCCAATCGGATCCCGAGATCCGCTCCAGCTATCTCGGCCTCGAATGAATTTCCGTCAAAGCCGCGGTTGCGGCAATTCCAGGGAGGACTATCGGATGTCGCGCACGACGACCACGTTCAAGGCGCTGCTGCGAACTGGCATTTCAGCAGCGGCCATGGTTTCCATGACCGCCATTGCCGGGGCAGCGGAGGTGAAGGTCGGCTATTTCTGCCCATTGTCCGGCGCGGTCGCCGTTTACGGCAACGAGTCGCTGGAAGCTGCCAAGTTCGCGCTCGATGAGATCGCCAGCACGAAATACCTGGGCTCTCATACGATCAAGCTGATTCCCGCCGATACGGCCGGCAACCCCGGCCAGGCCGCCCAGGCCGTGCAACGGATGATCGATGCGGACGAGGTGTCGGCCATCTTCGGCGGATGCACCAGCCCCGAAACTGCTGCCGCGATCGAGATCACCGAGGCCAACGAAATTCCGTTGCTCTCGCATTTGGCCCAGGACACGTCGCTGACGCAGAAAGGGAACAAATGGTTCGTCCGCATTTCGCAGACGGCGAAAACCTTCTCCGCCAGCGCTGCTCAGTGGCTGCTCGAGAGCCATAAGGCCAAATCGGTCTACATTCTCGCGAGAAACGACAATTACGGCCAGTCGCTGGCTGACGCATTCGAGGCCAAGTCCAAGGAGCTCGGCGTCAACATCCTCGGCCGCGTCGCCTACGAGCCGCATGGGAAAGAGTTCAAGCCCATCCTGGCGAAGGTGGCCGAGGCCAAACCGGATTTCGTGTCGATCCTCGGTTTCTACACGGACACCGGTTTGATTGTGAAGCAAATGGGCGAATTGCAGATCGCGATCCCGACGTTCGCCAATACCTCGCCGGCCGTGAAGCAATACCAGGAGATCGCCGGCCCTGCTTCGGAAGGGTCTTACGGCGCGCTCTACTACCATGCCGGCTCGATCGACTCCGATCGCGGCAAGGGTTTCGTGTCGGCGTGGCAGGCCAAGTACAATCGGGCGCCGACGCAGTATGAAGGCATGGGCTATGACGGCATGTACGTCCTGGCCGATGCGATCAAGCGCGCCGATGCTGCCGGCAAGCTGAACCCGGAAGGCATTCGTGACGCCTTGCTGGGCACGAAGGAGTTCTCCGGTGCGACCGGAGCGATCACCGTGCTTCCCAACGGTGACGTCCAGCGGCCGCTGCCGTTCGTGAAACTCACCAACGGTGAACTCAAACTCGACTTCCTGATGAAGTGAAGTCCGCCACCGGAGGGGGGCTCGGCATTGGCATTCGTCACTCTATTGATGAGCGGTTTGGCTGTTGGCGCCATCTATGGCCTCGTTGCCATTGGCTTCAGCATGATCTACCGCGCGATGGGGCTCGTTAACTTTGCCCAGGGCGACATGATGATGATCGGGGCCTTCCTCGGCTTCACGGTCCTCGGCCTGCTGCCCGGAATCCCCTTCTGGCTCTTGCTGCCTGCGGCGATGCTCGGGGCTGCCGTCCTGGGTGTCGCCATTGAGCGGCTGGCGTTCCGCCCGAGCCTGAAGCGGAAAGCCGATCAAGTTTATCTCGTGCTGCTGACGTTGGGCATCGGCATCGTCCTGTCGAATGGTGCGCGCCTGATCTGGGGCGCCAATCCTGTCGTCTACCCGACGCCCCTCACGCACGAGGTGCTCATTCTGTTCGGCTATCCGCTGCCGGCGGTTTACATCTACATCGCTGCAGTTCTGCCACTGCTGCTCGTCGGTTTGCACCTGCTGTTCACGCGCACTTGGCTCGGCTTGGCGCTCAGGGCTGCGGCTGACGATCCGGACACGGCCGCAACGATGGGAATCCGGGCGAGCCTCGCCTCCTCGAGCTCGTTCGCCATCGCATCGGCTGTCGGGGCGGTCGCTGGCGTCCTATACGCGCCCATCACCTACGTCTCGTTCGACATGGGTGTCATCGGTGTGAAGGCTTTCGCCGCTGCGGCGGTCGGAACGCTCGGCAGCATTCCCGGTGCGGTCATCGGGGGCTTTGTCATCGGGCTCGGTGAAACATTCGGTGGCGAGCTCATCGCGACCGAGTACCAGGACAGCATCGCCTTCGCGATCATGATCGCGATCCTGATTTTGCGCCCGACAGGTTTGCTAGGAAATCGTTGATGTCGAATGCTAACCCGACAGGGGCGACTTTCGAAATCGCAGCCGGTCAAGCGTCGGAGGCACGCGATCTCCAACGCCGTGCCGTCTTGCGTGACTGGCTGATCTTTGCGCTCGTCATGGGTGTCGCCTGGAGCCTCCCATTGGGGCTCAATGGCTTTTATCTCTATCTCGGCTGCATCGTCGCATTCCACGCGATCGCGGCGCTCGGTTTGCAGTTGATGGTCGGGATCGCGGGCCAGCTCTCATTGGGGCACGCCGCCTTCATGGGCATCGGGGCGTATGCGACCGTAATCCTGGAAAAGCAGTTCGGCCTCTCGTTTCCCGTCGCCTGCCTCATCGCGGTCGGGATCACCGCAGCCGCGGGCCTGATGATGGCGCAGCTCATTCGCCTGTCCGGGATCTATTTCAAGATCGCGACTTTCGGCTTCGGAGTGATCGTCTACCAGATCATTACGAATTGGGTTCCCGTCACGGGGGGAACGGCCGGCATAACAGGAGTGCCGACGGCCACCGTCGCCGGATACGCTCTGCGCACGCGCTTCGATCTTTTCGTGGCCTTGATGGTCGTGCTCACGTGCGTGTACATCCTTTTGCTGCGCCTCAGCCATGGCCGGATCGGCCGGGCCTTTAGGGCTCTGGGCCAGAACGAAGCCGCGGCGCGCAGCATCGGTATCAAGACCGACGGCTACAAAATGATTGCGATCACCTTGGGCTGCGCCATTGCGGGCCTCGGTGGCGCGTTCATGCCCCACGTCTTTCGTTTCATCAGTCCGGAATCCTTCACGTGGCACGAATCCATTGTGCTGCTGATCATGATCACGGTCGGTGGCATCGGCAGTCTTCCGGGCGCGATCGTCGGCTCGGGGCTGCTTGTCGTTCTGCCCGAGTACCTGCGTGATTTCGCGCAGTTCAAGTTTCTTGCCTATGGTGTGCTGCTGATTGCCTCGATGGTCTACCTGCCGAAGGGCATCGCCGGAGTCGGCGCTGCTATCGAAAATCTGGCGCTACGCATTCTGCGGAGGCGGTCATGAGTTCCGCTCCTCTGCTCGAACTGCAGCGCGTCACGAGGCGGTTCGGCGGGCTCGTGGCCGTTCGTGAGTTCGACATGGTCGTCAGGCCCGGCACGATTCACGGGCTGATCGGACCGAACGGTGCTGGCAAGAGCACCGCATTCGACCTCATCTCCGGTTTGACGCCAGTGACTTCGGGGACGATCTTCCTCGAAGGACGCGACGTGACCTGGACTTCGGTGGAATCGCGCGTCGCGGCCGGCATCTGCCGGACGTTCCAGACGCCGCGCTTGTTCGAGAACATGACGGCGCTCGAAGTCGTGATGACCGGCTGTCATCGCCATGCGCGCTCCGGCTTGTTCGCGAGCGCGTTCTCGCTCCGCAAAAAGGCGCGAGACGAGGCCGATATCGCACGCCAGGCGTACGAGCTGTTGGCGCTGGTCGGCGTGGAATCCCAAGCGCACGTCGTCGTGAGCCAGCTGTCCTATGGACCGCGGCGTCTGGTCGAGATCGCCCGGGCATTGGCGACGCGGCCGAAGCTGCTGCTCCTCGACGAGGTCGCCTCTGGTCTCAATCCCGTCGAAACGGCCTTCGTCGCGAGCCTCATCCAGAAGCTGCGCGACGACGGCATGACGATCGTTCTCGTCGAGCATGATATGCGGTTCGTCATGGGGATCTGCGATCACGTGACTGTCCTCAACTTCGGCGCTCATATCGCACACGGCACCCCGGCCGAGGTGGTTGCCAACGAAGAGGTCGTGGCCGCCTATCTGGGACGTCCCCGGCCGGACGCGACGTCGAGACGCGATCTCAGGCGCGCCGCGAACAAAAGCAAACAGGACATCACTGCATGACGAGACTGATCGGTGTCGACATCGGCGGCACGAACACGGACCTGATTTTCGTCGATACGGCCGAGGGTAGGCTCACCACTGCAAAGGTGCCGACGACGTCGGAGAACCAGGCCATCGGCCTGACGCAGGGCATCGAGGCGCTGGGTGTCGATCTCGCCGCGGTCGATCTGCTGATCCACGGAACGACGGTCGCGACGAACGCGGTGATCGAGCGCAAAGGCGCAACGTGCGGGCTCATCACCACGGCCGGGTTTCGCGATGTTCTCGAGCTGAGGCGGCGGGACAGGCCGTCCACCTATGGTCTGCGTGCGAATTTCGCCCCGCTGATCCCCCGGCGCTTCCGCCGCGAGGTTGCGGAGCGGATCGACGCGGAAGGCACCGTGCTGACGCCGCTCGATGTTGCGGGTCTTGAAGCCGCCGCACGAGAGCTCGCCGAGCTGGGGTGCGAGGTCCTCGTAATCGCGTTTCTGCACGCCTATGCCAATCCGGCCCACGAGCGCCAGGCCCGTGAGGCCGTCGCCAAGGTCTGGAAGAACGACCTGATCGTGCTGGCATCCGACATCCTGCCGGCGATGCGCGAGTTCGAAAGGACGAGCACGGCCGTGCTGAGCGGCTATGTGCAGCCGCTTATCGGGCGCTACTTCGAAAGTCTCGGCGAAAAGCTGTCGGCGGGCGGTCTGGCGCGTGACCTGCTGGTCGTGCAGTCGAACGGCGGCGTCATGGCGGCGCCCTTCGCCACGCGTTTCGCTGCGAACACGATCCTGTCGGGCCCCGCAGCCGGTGTGACGGCGGCGAGTGCGATTGCGCGCGAGCTCGGCCTCGACGCGGTCGTGTCGTGCGACATGGGCGGGACCAGTCTCGACATCTGCGTGATCAAGGACGGCGGGCCGGCAACGACGCAGCAGAAGGCGGTCGAGTTCGGCATTCCGATCGCGCTGCCGATGATCGACATCGACGCCATCGGTGCTGGCGGCGGCAGTCTCGCGCGCGTCGACCAGGCGGGCCTGCTCCAGGTCGGGCCTGAGAGCGCCGGCTCCAATCCAGGGCCGATTGCCTACGGGCGCGGCGGAACGGTTCCGACCGTCACGGATGCGAGCCTCGTGCTCGGCATGCTTCAGGTCGGCAATGCCATCGGCAAGGGCGCCGGCGTGAAGCTCGATCGCGACGGCGCGCGGGCGGCGATCGGGGAGCAGATCGGCGCGCCTCTGGGCATCGACGCGGATGCGGCCGCCGAGGCGATCCTGACTGTGACTGGTGCCAAGATGGCCGGCCATGTCAGGCGCAAGCTTCTGGAGCGCGGCCTCGACCCGCGCTCGTTCTCGATGATCGCCTTCGGTGGGGCGGGGCCACTGCATGCGAACCGCCTCGTTCGCGAGATTGGCCTTCGCCAGGCGATCATTCCAGTGTTCCCGGGCATCACCTCGGCGCTGGGTTGCATCCTGGGCCGCCTCCGGCACGATTTCATGCGCACCGTCAACCGGCGCCCTGCGGACATTTCCAATGAAGCCTTGCGGTCCATCTTCGACGAGCAGGCCGAGCAGGGGCGGGCACTGCTCATCGAGGAAGGTGCGGCTGCCGCGGACATCGTGGTCAGCTTCAGTGCCGATATGTGCTATCGCGGCCAGACCAACTACTTGCAGGTGGTCTTCCCGGAGGGCGCAGTGCCCGACTGGACGAGCATCGCCAAAGCCTTCGAAGAGACCTATCGCGCACGCTTCGGACGCCTCCTCGATGGCGTCGAGATCGTGCTCGTCAATGCGCGGACCACTGTGTCGAGCCGCCTCGGCCTGTCGTCGATCACGGGCCTGGTGAAGTTGCCGGACGGCCCAATTCCCAAGCCGGAGCGCACCGAGGTGTACTTCAACGGCCGGTGGGCAGAGGCCGCGCTCTATGAGCGCTTCGAGATCCCTGCCGGCGCCACGGTGGAGGGGCCAGCACTCCTCATACAGCCGGATTCGACGACCTTCGTGGAGCCGGGCTATGTCGCGACCGTCCACGCCACCACGGGCAATCTCATTCTGGAGGCGCGGAAATGAATAAGGTCGATCCGATCACCCTGGCGGTCCTTCGTGGCGCCTTCGAGCAGATTGCCGAGGAAATGGACACGGTGCTCGCCGCGTCCGCCATCTCCCCCGTGATCGCCGATGCCTGGGACCGCGCCAGCGGCATTTTCCACCCGACGACCGGCGAGGTTGTCGCGCAAGGCTCGACCGGTCTTCCGATCTTCATCGTGGTGATGCAGCACACGGTGCAGGAGGTCCTGAAGAGCTTTCCGCCCGAAACGATGAAGCCGGGCGACGTCTTCATCGTCAACGATCCCTATCGCGGCGGCACGCACACGATGGACGTGAAGTTCGTGCAGCCGTTCTTCAAGGATGGCCGCCTGCTCGCGATCGTCGCCAACACCGGGCACTGGCCCGATGTCGGAGGCATGACGCCGGGCGGATTCACGCCGGTATCGACCGACATCTACCAGGAGGGACTGCGCTTTCCCCCGGTGCGGCTCTACGACGGTGGCGTGCTCAACACGGCGCTCGTCGAGGTGATGCTCGCCAACATGCGCGTCGCCGAGGACCGCCGGGGCGATATGGCGGCCCAGTTGAATGCGCTGGACCTTGGCTGCAAGCGTCTGTCGGACCTGTTCGACCGCTATGACGAGACTTTGATCTTCGACGCGATCGATGAGCTCAAGGCGCGCTCCGAGCAGCTGATGCGGAAGCACATCGAGGCAATTCCGGACGGCTCCTATCACGTCCAGGACTGGATGGATTCCGACGGTGTCGATCCGGACCCGGTGTTGATCGACCTCGTCATGACCGTTGCCGGGGACGAGATCACGTTCGATCTGTCCGGGTCATCGCAGGCGTGCCGCGGGCCGTTCAACGCCCCGTATTCCAGCACGATGAGTGCCCTGATGATCGGGGTGAAACACGTCTTCCCGGACGTGCCGATCAACGCCGGATGCTTCGAGCCGTTCCGGATCATCGCCCCGGTCGGAAACATGTTCAATCCGTTGCCCCCGGCACCCGTCTCGGGCACCACGACGGAAACCTCGCAGCGCCTCGTCGGCGTAACGATGGCCGCCCTGGCGCTTGCGGTGCCGGGGCTCGTTCCGGCAGGCTCGTTCGGCACGGGCACCAACATCGGTATGGGCGGAAACTCGCCGACGCGCGGGCGCTACGCGACGATCTTCTTCTTCGGTGGCGGCTACGGCGCGTATCACGACCAGGATGGACTGACGAACGGGTCGGCCGTCATCTCAGCCTCGCGCAATTCCTCGATCGAGGTTCTCGAACACACGGTTCCCATTCTCTTCACCCGCTACGCTGTCAGGGAGGGGTCGGCAGGCGACGGTCGCCAGCGCGGCGGCTGCGGCGTCGGGATCGATTTCCATCTGCGCGATGGTGACGCCTACCTGACACTGGTCGGCGATCGTGGGCGTTTCGGTCCTCCCGGGGCGGCAGGCGGCGAGACCGGCGCACCTGCGGACCATACGTTCCATGTCGGCGGAAAGGACTTCAAGGCGGAGCACCTGACCAAGATCGACCGCCTCTACCTGCGCCCGGGCGATGGTGTGCGGCTCCGCACGCCGGGCGGTGGCGGCTACGGCGACCCGACGCTGCGCTCTCCCGAGGCGCGCCGCCTCGACGAGCTCGACGGCCTCGAGCCGCGCGCGACCGGGATGCCCAAGTAAAAGGACGTGGTGTGCCGGAGTAGTTCCGGCCATCATCCATCGATGCTCGGAAAGGGCATTGATGGCCTGCTGCCGACGACCAGGCAGAGGCAAAAAATCGGGAGGAGGGCGAGATGGTCGGAATCTTGCGCAAGGCTGAGGGTGTCACCATCGCCGGCGACAGCGCCGGATCTCGGGGTTCTACCCAGTCTGCTGCAGTGCGGGAGCTGCCAGTGTCCTGCTCCTTTGGGAGCAGGCATCGCAATCGCTGATTCAATCGACGGACAGAGGATCTTCCAATGTCAGTCCGATCACTTCGCTCAGCTGACCAACTGACGGCATCCCAGAACACCGATTTCGACGAAGCCGCACAGATCGGCGGCCAGATACGCGAATTGCGGAAACTGAAGCATCTCACGCTTCAGGAGGTAGCCGGCAGGGCAGGGATATCGGTCGGATATCTCAGCCAGATCGAGCGTAATCAGTCGAAGCTGCCGATCGGGGTCCTCAAGAGGATCTGCGACGCGCTCGACGTCCATATGAACTGGTTTTTCCAGACGAACGCCAACAGCGCACCGGAAGAGCGTGATCTGATCGTGCGCAGCGGCAACCGCCGGCGGCTTACATTCACCGGCTTGGGGATCGTCGAGGAGCTCCTGTCGCCAAATCTGGCAGGGCCACTCGAGGTGCTAATGAGCACGATCGAGCCCGGAGCCGACAGCGGAGAGTACAGCCACGACGGAGTTGAAGCAGGTCTGGTTCTCTCAGGAACCTTGGACCTGTGGATCGGTGGCCAGCACTTCCAATTGGAGGAAGGCGACAGCTTTTCATTCGAAAGCACCAAGGTTCATCGCTGCGCCAATCCCGGGTCGGTGCCGACCAAGGTCGTGTGGATCATAACGCCACCGCACTACTGAGAAGCTCCCGCGCTCCTGGAAGCGAGGGAGCCAGGCGGAACCAGAACGCTGCCTAGCGTTGGGGTATCGGGTGACCGGCCGGCGCGCGCCATGGTCTCACACTTCTAGGGGACGGACTCTGGATCGAGCGCACGAGTTGCGTGAGGGTGATAATGCGCCATCTCAGCACCTGAAGGGGGGACGCCCGTCGCCAGACGAGATCAGGGTCGCGGTGCCCGAACCGCCGCGGTTTCATGCCGCCCATGATGGCGACGAGGAACAGGATCAGGGCAAACGAATGCAACTCCGGCATAACTCAACCTCGCGTTGAGAACCTGGATTTGTGCCCCTAGGATCTCAATAGTGCGATTCGTTCGGCCAGCACGGGGCAGCGGGGCTGTGTCGCCTTCAGAGCCTGTTTGATATCCACATTTCCGTGGAGAACTTGCAGTGAGGGCAAGCGAGCAGATAGGCAGAAGTCCAGCCGCCGACGTCGTAGGGCGGCGCACTACGATGCGCGGGGTCCGTGCGTGGCCATCGGACATCGATGGCTATCAGCGGTGGCTTGCCCGGACCTGTGATCTTTGGATTGCGATGCGCGCTACGGCATGAGTTAAGGAGCTATCGCTTGTGAAGCAAACGACGGCAAGACACACCGTTGCAACACTGGTTGCGTCCGTTGCTGACGACGATCTTGTAACGGCGCCGGGGCGTCTCTACTGTGAAGATCAAGAGAAGCAGGCGGACGCATACCTTGAGATGCGTGCGCAGTTGCGGGCGATGAAGGCTGAGCCAACAGCTATGGATTGCCTCTTGTCGCGCAGCTGGTCGGAGGACGATCCGCCCCAACCGGTGCTCGTTCCGCCGAGCCCCTCGTGACGCGTAGCCGTGACGGCGGCCTACCAAGTAATTGATCCCTGCCACTGTTCAACAACGGAGGGCGGCCATGACGAAGGCGCAGTCTGACCAGTTCGATGAGTACGACCGTGACGCTGCAGAGATCCTAGAGGCGCTCGACAAGTTCGTAACCAAACAATTTGGCACGCGATGCCCGGACTTCGAAGAGAACTGCCCATGTTGCAAGATGTGGTCACTGCGTGATCAAGTCAAAAAGATGATTATTTTCGAACCCGACCCGGCAAAATGAGGAGGGCTTATCGAAAGCGGGGGAGGCTTCGGCAGCCCGAAGCCTATTGAAGGTGACGTTACCCGCCTACTCCGCCGCCTGCTTCGGGCCGTATCCCAGCTCGTCGTTGAGCTTGCCGATGAGATCGGCGGCGGCTTGGGGGATGTTGGTGCCGGGACCGAAGACGGCGCGGGCACCGGCTGCGAACACGGCCGGATAATCCGCAGGCGGGATGACGCCGCCGACGACGATCATGATGTCGCCGCGGCCCTCCGCCTCGAGTGCCGCCTTGAGCTCGGGCACGAGCGTCAGATGCGCCGCCGCGAGCGAGGAGACACCGACGATGTGCACGTCGTTCTCGACCGCCTGGCGGGCAACCTCGGCCGGCGTCGAGAACAGCGGGCCGATGTCGACGTCGAAGCCGAGGTCGGCAAAGGCGCTGGCGATCACCTTCTGGCCGCGGTCGTGGCCGTCCTGGCCGATCTTGGCGATGAGAATGCGCGGACGCCGGCCGTCATCCTTCTCGAAGGCCTCGGCCATGCGCTGCACGCGTGCAAGATCCGAATTCATGCTCGCTGCCTCTGCTCGATAAACGCCGGAAACGGCACGGATCTCCTCGCGATGCCGCCCGAACACCTGCTCCATGGCCGCCGAGATTGCGCCGACGGTCGCCTTGGCGCGGGCGGCGGCGATGCTGAGCTCGAGAAGGTTGCCGTTGCTGCGCGCGCCTTCCGTCAAGGCCGAAAGGGCGGCGCGGACGGCCTCCGGATCCCGCTCGGCCTTGAGCTGATCGAGCTTCGCGATCTGGCGCTCGCGAACGGCCTTGTTATCGATCTTGAGGACCTCGATCGCGGCCTCCTCGGCAACGCGGAACTTGTTGACGCCGACGATGGTCTGGCGGCCGCTGTCGATGCGGGCCTGGGTCCGTGCCGCGGCCTCCTCGATGCGCAATTTGGGGATGCCGGCGGCGATCGCCTTGGCCATGCCGCCCAGTTCCTCGGTCTCGCGAA
>JAEZHL010000192.1 GCA_023416575.1 Pseudomonadota bacterium | reverse complement strand
CTCCAGACCGCCGCCTTCGATATGGAGTACGGGGTAAAAGCAGGAATGGCTTTCCAGGAGACGTTGGACAGCACGTTGATGATTCCCGAATGCTCCCTGGCGCCCAGAACCGGCGCGAACGCCTGCGTGACGCGGATGACCCCGAAGAGATTGCCCTCGAGCATGGTACGGGTCACCTCCTCGACGCGCTTGTCCAGCGCATCGTCGACGAGTTGTGCGCTCCCTGCATTGTTGACGAGAATTGTCACGTCGTCGCATTGGGCGACCGCCTGACGGATGCTATCGAGGTTGGTGACGTCGATCTCTACCGGGATGACCCCAGGCTCGGAGAATCCGTCCGTCTTCCGCATGCCAGCGTAGACCTTGGCTGCTCCCATAGCGAGAGCCTCCTGGGCAAAGGCGAGCCCTATGCCACGGTTGGCGCCGGTAATAAACACAGTTGCACCCTTGACCTTCATCTTGCTTCCTCCTGCGCTGCTGATCGAGTGGCGATTTGGGTAGGAGGTCGAACTGGGTACTTCACTACGCAGTGAACCATCGTGTGCCTTTACGCCAAACAGGAGGCCCAGCTACGTGAACATATTGATCCGCGCGGCAGTTTTTGCCGCGAACAAGCACCGGGACCAACGACGTAAGGATGCCGCCGCATCTCCTTACATCAACCATCCTTTGGCGCTGGCCGACGTACTCGCCAACGAAGGTGGGGTCGAGGATGTTACCGTGCTTTGCGCGGCGCTGCTCCATGACACCATCGAGGACACCGAAACGGCCGCTGATGAGTTGCAACGCGAATTCGGTAGCGAGATCACCAAAATCGTGTTGGAGGTCACCGACAACAAGTCCCTACCCAAGGACGAGCGGAAGCGGCTGCAGATCGAGCACGCCAGCCATGTGTCGTACGGAGCGCGCTTGGTGAAGCTGGCAGACAAGATTTGCAACCTGCGAGACATGTTGGCTTCGCCGCCAGCTGATTGGCCGCCGGAACGCAAGCGGCAATACTTCGATTGGGCACGCCAAGTGGTCGATCAAGTGCGCGGCACTAATGCCGGGCTTGAGGCTGCTTTTGATCGGGAATACGCCCGAGCGATGGAGCTGACATGAACACGACCGAATGCCAGTGCTTTGAGTCGGACACCCACATCGAATGGACCGACCAAGGCGACATCGGTATGACCGCCGACTACTGGGATATCACCCACATGCGCTGCGCCACGTGTGGCACGCCATGGCTGCGTGCGTTCTTCGAAATCGAAGCATTCGCTCGCTCCAGTCGCCATTACAGGGTGCCAACAACCGATGCCAAGCTCTCTGGGATCACACCCGATGCCGCACTGCTCCTGATCGAGACAGCCCCATTCAGGATTGTCGGCGGCAGCTACTATGATGGCAAGGAGCACCGCACTTGAAGGCTTGTATGCCGACTTGCGGACGGCCAATGTGCCCTCGGCCAACTTTTCCTCGCCGCACTTGGGGTCGGCCTTCAACTCGAAATCGGTTTGTGCCCACCCCGGAATGTCAGCGCCTCAGCTGTTGCAGTACGTTTCTCGACCTCGGAGCGCTGTAGCGGGGCGGGGCGCTGCGCTCCACATCGCGCCGTGCCCCCGTCACGACTACCGCCACTTTGCCGAAGATGGCATGAAAAAGGGTTGGACGCTTTGAGACGCCTAACCCCTTGTCAATTCAGTGTTCTCAACGGTTCAAGAGACGTGTCGAAATGGCGTGAGACCAGCTGAGATCACTCCCACTCGATCGTGCCGGGTGGCTTGGAGGTGATGTCGTAGACGACGCGGTTGATGCCGCGCACCTCGTTGATGATGCGGGTTGCCGTCCGCCCCAGGATCTCGTGGGGGAAGGAGTAGTAGTCGGCCGTCATTCCATCGGTCGAGGTGACGGCGCGGAGCGCGCACACGTGATCGTACGTGCGCGCATCGCCCATGACGCCGACCGTGCGCACTGGCAGCAGCACGGCAAACGCCTGCCAGATCTCGTCGTAGAGCCCGGCCTTGCGAATCTCCTCCAGGAAGATCGCGTCGGCGCGGCGGAGGACGTCGAGCCTCTCGCGCGAGACCTCGCCCGGAATACGGATGGCCAATCCCGGCCCGGGGAACGGGTGCCGGCCGACGAAGCTTTCCGGCAGCCCGAGTTCGCGCCCGAGCACCCGCACCTCGTCCTTGAACAGCTCCCTCAGCGGCTCCACCAGCTTCAGGTGCATGCGTTCCGGCAGCCCACCGACGTTGTGGTGCGATTTGATCGTCACCGAAGGCCCGCCGGTGAAAGAGACGCTTTCGATCACGTCAGGATAGAGCGTGCCCTGGGCCAGGAATTCGGCACCGCCGAGCTTCTTCGCCTCGGCATCGAACACGTCGATGAACAGCCGCCCGATCGTCTTGCGCTTGACCTCGGGGTCGGTCACGCCCGCGAGGGCCGAAAGGAACGTGTCCTCGGCCTGAACATGCACCAGCGGGATGTGGTAATGGCCGCGGAACAGCGACACCACCTGCTCCGCCTCGCCCTGCCGCAGGAGCCCGTGGTCGACGAAGATGCAGGTGAGCTGATCCCCTATCGCCTCATGGATGAGGACGGCTGCCACGGCTGAATCGACACCACCCGACAGGCCGCAGATCACCTTCCCCTTGCCGACCTGAGCCCGGATGCGCTCGATCGCTGCCTCACGGAACGCATGCATCGTCCAGTCGCCTGTGCAGCCGGCGATATTACGGACGAAGTTGCGCAACAGTGCCGCGCCCCGCGGCGTATGTGCCACCTCGGGGTGGAACTGTACGCCGTAATAGCGGCGCGTCTCGTCAGCAATGGCTGCAAACGGCGCGCTGGCGGAGATCGCCACCACCTGAAACCCCGGCGGGATCTGCTCGACGTGGTCGCCGTGGCTCATCCACACCTCGTCGCGCGTGCCCTTCGGCCACACGCCCTCGAACAAGGCGCAGTCCGCCACCACCTCGATCTCTGCCCGACCGAACTCGCGGCTGGTTCCCGGTGTCACTTCACCGCCGAGCTGTGCCACCATCGTGTGCTCGCCGTAGCAGATGCCGAGCACGGGCAGCTTCGAGCGGAAAACGATGTCCGGCGCCGCAGGCGTGTCGCGCTCGTAGACACTGGCGGGACTGCCGGAGAGGATGATCGCCTTCGGCCGCAGCCGCTCGAGCCCCTCTTCCGCCTTGTCGAAGGGAACGATCTCGCAGTAGACGCCCGCCTCGCGCACGCGCCGCGCGATGAGCTGGGTCACCTGGGAACCGAAATCGAGAATGAGGACGGTATCTGTCATGACGAGCCGTTACGACAATCCTCGTGCGACTGCAACAGCTCCGAGGGTGCGACCAACAGGCGTCTCAGCGGAGCCCGAGCTGGACTATATTGAATGGAATTGAGTCTCAAGGAAGCCGAGCTGATGAGCACCGACACGAAGACCAGCGGGACGAGCGTCCCCGCTCACGATCACGCCCACGAAGACGCGTGCGGTTGCGGCCACGATCACCACGGCCATCATCACCACCATCATGCCCACCGGCCCATCGCACCGTTCGTGCGCTCGAGCCCCAAGGTCGGCCGCAACGATCCCTGCCCCTGCGGCTCGGGCAAGAAGCACAAGAAGTGCTGCATGGCGGCCTGACACCCGCTTCCACCTCCCTGAACGCTGTTTACCACCTGTTTAGACGCGCTGCGTAAAATCGGCGCGCAACTGCATTGGCCTGTGCGCCGCAATCAGGCTTCCCTGACCGCACACAGGCATGCTGTCGCCGCACCTGTTGAAGGCTGGCTCGATATCAGGCTGCCGCAAGCTTGGGCCGTGAAGATCGCCGGGTATGCAAGTTAACGCATCCCTCGATGAGGCGTCATGGTCCTTAAGCAAATGGGCGGGACGGCCCGAGCCGGTCACAGTTATCTCCCTGCAAGCCATGCACGCTCCAATCCGGCTGCCCCGAATTCGGCCGTAGCACGGGGTTGGTATCCGCACCCGGCGAAGGACTGGCAGAGCCAGTTCCATGAGGCCCAGCTCAGCCGGACCGCCAACGTCGTCTGCATGAAGTGGGGCACCCGTTACGGTCCGGAGTGGGTGAACCGGCTCGCGGCGATGGTCCGGCGCAACACGACCTGGACCGTCCGGTTCGTCTGCTTCACCGATGACCCGACCGGCATCCACCCGGATGTCGAGTGCCATCCGCTGCCACCCATCACCTTCGATCCCGTCCTCGGTGATTACTGGCCGAAGCTCGGCTTGATGCATCGCGACCTCGGCGGTCTCGAAGGTATGACGCTGTATCTCGACCTCGACGTCGTGATCATCGGAAACCTGGACCCGTTTTTTCACTACGAAGCCCGCTTCTGCATGATCCGCGAGTGGAAGGATCCGCAGCTCGGCTACGGCAACAGCTCCGTCGTTCGATTCTTTGCCGGATTGGAATGCGCGGTGCTCGACCGCTTCTATGCGACGCCGATTAAGACCCTCATCGGCACATACGCCTCCAAGGAGCAGAATTTCCTGACCCGCGCCGTCGATGAGGTGACGTTCTGGCCGGATGACTGGTGCCCGTCATTTTCCCGCACATGCCTTCCGCGCGCGCGTGTCCTTCGGCTCTTCGCCAAACCCTCACGACCGAAGAGCGGTCGCATCCTCGTATTCTATGGCTCGATCACGCCAGCGTCCGCGATGCGCGGTGAGCACGAAGAAAAAAAGCGCATGCGCTCGGGTTACGCCCTCCGCCTCGGCCGCCACCGTTTCCTGCCAGCAGACTGGATTGGTGAATATTGGCGAGAATGACCCCCCGTTCGAGGCGGACGGGAAATGCCCTGTTTGCCATCCTAAAAAGAGAAAACTAGGGAGACCCAATTTCGTAATGCATAAAGTCGATCCGTTCAGTAGCGCGACCAGAACCCTCCGCGATGGGTTTCTTGAATTCCTCGAAGCCGTTCACAATCGGAAGAAGGGAGTTGTCATCGCCTCCTCCCAACGCTGCGGCACGCATCTCATAGGCGCGCACCTCAAAGCTGTGGGTATCGGAACGCCGGGGGAGCACTTCCTCGAATACCTCAACAGCAAAACCGACGACCTCGCACATGGCGACCAACTCGCGGAAAGCGTGCGCAGGATCCTGCCCGAAGGCGCTGGTCATACATCGGATGCCTTTTCCGTTGTGCTGATGGGCTACACGCAGAAGATTACCGCTGATCTCGAGGCGATCGGTCTTTCGGGGTCACTTCTCGGACGGTCGCTCCGCCATCTGTCTTGGATCTGGCTGCGCCGCGATTGGGTCGACGTCGCCATTTCACACTACTTCGCAGTGAGCTCCGGCATCTGGGAGAGCAGAGCCGGCCACCACGCCGCTCCGCCCTTCGATGCCGAGAAAATCCGACGCTGGTGGCGTCACGTCCAGGATATCGAGGCATTCTGGCAGTCCTTCTTCACGAAGCACGGCATCGCGCCAGCCGAGCTGGACTACGCACAGCTTGTCCGCGACCCCACTGTTCTCGCCCCCCTCGTTACCACTGCTGGCGGCAACCCCGAGTGCCTCGGCGCGGCGACACCGCCGGAACGGATGCCGCATGCGAGGCTCAAGCAGGAATACGCCATGAGATTTCGCGATCTCCTGGCTGAGGAAAGATCGAAGCAACTCACGGCTCAGGCACTTGCCCGGAGGCAATATGCGACGGATTAGAGATCGCCTGCGACGCGCATACCAGCGTCGCCTCACGAGAGACCACTGGCATCACGCCATATCTCTGCTCAACGTTGCGAATGCAATACGCTCACCCGCTGAGCTTATCGCCTCGCACAGCGGGCTACGCAGCTATCAACGCCAGCTGGACCGCATAGCAAAAGACGCACCCATCCACGACGGAAAGCGCGTTCCTAAGGCCATTCATTTCGTATTCGGAATGAAAGGCGTCGAGGAGCTGCCCTACTACGCGTACATCGCCATTGCGTCGGCGAAGGCGCACAATAGAGGCTGGACCGTATATTTTCACTACCACCATGAACCAACCGGGCCGCACTGGGCGGCAATAAAGAATGAGGTGGTTTGCGTTCGTGTGCCACAATTCCAGTTCTATCGCTTCGCGAAATACCATCATTATGCGCATAAGGCCGATGTGGTCCGCATGCTCGCCCTTTGGCATATCGGTGGCGTCTACCTCGATATCGACACGATCTGTTGTCGCCCCTTCGAGCCGCTGCGCTCACATGCGTTCGTCATGGGTGTTCAGGCGACGATTCCTGGCTCAGTCGGCGGCCTGTGCAACGCCGTCATGATATCGCAGCCGAAAGCGCAGTTTCTCAGGCACTGGCTGGAACGCTACTCGTCGTTCCGATCCGCCGGCCGGGATGCGCTCTGGGATTTTCATTCCGTCCGTCTCCCCGTGCGCCTGGCGACCAAGAACCCCGAGCTGATTACCGTTCTCCCCTTCAACGCCTTCTTCTATCCGCTCTGGCACGATTTGGAGCGCGTCCTGCTCATGGAAAATGGCTCCAGATACGCGCATTACCTGCAGGACGCCTATGTCTTCCATCTTTGGAACAACATCACAGGTCGCGCGCTCGAGAAAATAAATTGGGCCTACGTTCAACGCTCAAAAAGTATCTACGCCCAACTTGCCCGTACCGCTCTGGAGTTAGATGATGAAACCGCCTCTGGTATCGATCGTCGCGGCGAGCCACAATTCCGCGCGCTACCTGCCCGCGATGCTGCAGAGCGTTCTGGAGCAACGGTACAAGCACTTTGAGCTCATCCTTGTCGACGACGGCTCCACCGATGACACCGGGCACGTCCTTGACAAGTTCCAGGACAGCCAGAAAACGCTGAAGGTCATTCGACACACCCGGAATAAGGGCCTACCTGCTGCGCTGAATGCCGGCATGAAAGCGGCGAACGGCGAGTTCATCGCTCGCATGGACGCAGACGACATCATGGACAAGTGGCGCCTGCACGATCAGGTCTGGTATCTCCTGGAGCATCCGGACTGCGATCTCGTCGGCTCCGGTGCGGATGTCTTCGGCGCAATGGAGGATAGATGGCGGAGCCCGCAATCGGCTTCTGAGATCTTGGACACCTTTCTCGTCGGGAATCCATTCATCCACCCGACCGTCATGTTCCGGCGTCGCCTGCTGGACGAAGGCCTCGTGACCTACAATGAGTACCTCCACACCGAGGAGGATTACGAGCTCTGGTCCCGGCTGCTGCCAGCTATCAACTGCCATAATATCGATAAATCCCTTATTCGATACCGCATTCACTCCCACAACAATCAACGGCATCCTGCAAAATTGCGCACCAAGGAATTGGCGGTTGCGCAGTTCCTTGCAGGTCATGGCTGCAACGATAAGCAGTTGGCCAAGGCACTTGCGGAATATCAGTGCGGTGGCTTCATCAGACACTCGCATTTTCTCGTGTTGCAAAACTACGCGCACGAGACTGAGACGAAGGGCTGGCCAAAACTTGGGTTTCTCCACCGCCATCTCCTGAGCGCACGGAGCTACGAGGATTTTTACGCACACACCTCTGGCCGATCCATGCAGTTCGGCTTGAGATAAACGAGACTGGGGAAGTCAATGTCAGCGAATATCCTCGATGACGACCGTCAGGTGGATCATCAGGCGCGTGTCACCCGCTTACTCTGCCTGCTCAGCCCGCTGAGACCGCTCGGCTTCCGGAAAGTCCGGGTGGGCGGCCCGGCTGATGGCGGGTATGTGATGGTCGATGATTTCCCGAGCGACCCCATATGCTACTCGCTCGGCATCGGCGGCGATGTGAGCTGGGATCTCGCCATGGCGGCGCGCAATGCGATGGTCTACCAGTATGACCATACGATCCAGCGCAGCCCCGTTGATCACCCTGCATTTCGTTTTTTCCGCCTCGGCATCGGAGCGAGCGATGCCGAGCCGCGTATGACGACCCTCACAAGCGCCCTCGCCCAAAATGGCCATCAGGACGTTGGCGACCTGATCCTGAAAATAGACATCGAGGACAGCGAGTGGTCCGTTATCAGGGCGACTCCGGAATCATGCTTGGCACAGTTCAGTCAGATCGTGATCGAATTTCACGGACTGACACGCGCCGCCGATAAATTCTGGATCAGTCAGGCTGAGAAGGTGCTGCGTAAAATGCGGCGGACGCACCTGCCGGTCCATGTGCATGGGAACAATTGGGGAAGCTATACGCTCGTGTACGGCGTACCTGTGCCTGACGTGCTCGAAGTAACGTATCTTTCCCGTGCCGGCTATACGTTCGGCACTACCGACGAAATATTTCCCACGGTGCTGGATAGGCCCTGCAAAGCCGGCGTCGCCGATCATTACCTCGGCAGCTTTCAGTTTTGACCGACAATCCCCAAGCGGGTCCTACTTGGACTGAGCCATAGACATTTCAATGAACCGGCCAGGGTTGGTTCCGAGGCCTGCAAGCAGGCTTTGGAGCCAAAGCAGATCTTTTTCCTTCCGCTGCCAAACAACGGCCGCCAGAGCCTCCTGGAACAGCCTCCTGTTCTCCCGGACTACTTTCCACTGCTGATGCCTCAGCAGTTGCCGCGCCAAGCCAGCGTCGAAGCCATCCGATCCCGCGCGAAAGGCCAGATCTACAAATCTGAAAAAGCGCGCGTGATCCGGAATGAGGCAATCAAGCAGAGGATCAGCCCACAGATCGGGTTCGGCAGCGAGATCCGCGGTCGGGTCCATTTCCCCTGCGCTCCGCAACCGATGCGTTGCGCGCGCAAGTTGGGCAGAAACGCGCTGACGGGCCGTGTGCCGCTCGGAAACGCTGTCGGCATGCATGCGGTACTGCAGACCCACCTCCTCGAGATTATCGAGCTTGCCGCATTCGCTGACGCGCAGCCAAAGATCATAGTCCTCCGCGTGCTTGTAAGCAGGCCGGAAGCCTCCGACATTAAGAATCCGATCACGCAGCATCATCACCGAGGGGTGTCGAATGACGCACCCCGCGCGCAGCTCCCGTGCCACCGCCGCACTGCCGCTGACGACCGTTGGCCTCCCCCGCGGCTGGCCATGCTTGTCGATCCGCTCCTCCGCAGTACCCAGCACCCACAGATCCGGATCACGCTCAAACCGGCGATACTGACTCTCCAGGCGTTGAGGCAGCGAAATGTCGTCCGCGTCCATCCGCGCAACGAGTGGAGCGCGCGCGATCCGCAATCCCTCATTGAGTACAGCGATCAGGCCTCTGTGTTCCCGTCGCTCAAGGCGAACCCGCCCGTCGCGCGCTGCGAAGCGCTGCAGGATTTCCGGCGAGTCGTCCGTCGACCCGTCGTCGATGCAGATCAGCTCGAGCTCCCCGAGGGACTGCTGAAGAATGCTCTCCACGGCCAAGCCAAGATAAGCCCCAGCGTTGTGCACTGGGAGCACAACGCTGACCATTGGCGTACCGCCTGCGATTCCCTCGTTCGCCAACTCGCACTCTCCCCCAATTCGCGGCAAGGTGTTTTCCTGGCGCCAATTATAGGACGCTGGTCAGCTCGCCTACCGACCTCGTGCGCGGCGCGCGATCTTTCTGAGCGGTGACGTCCACCGCCAAGTGAAGTCACTCCGGATCCGGCGGATCTCATTGATGGCCCGATCACGAACGGCGACCGTGTCACTCACGCACTGGTTGAGCCGCGCAATCTCATCAGCCTGCTCGCACAAATGCAGATTGAGCCGCGCAATCTCATCAGCCCGCTCGCTCAGTTGCAGATTGAGGCGTGTAATCTCATTTTGATTCGCGGCAGCGGCTTCCATCTGCAAGCGGATTTTTATGATCTGTTCCCCGGAGTAATAAACGTCCGAACCAAACTTTATTCCATGCTCCTCGAACTTGCTGGCCAAAAACGAGCCCCGAGGTGGTCGAATATCCTTTAAGATAAGGGCCCTGCGCAACATCTCGTTCCAGAGATGGAGAAAATAGCTATTCCGCGTTTTCTGCTCAATGCGTTCGCATGCCTCCGGAAAGAGGACATCCAGAGCTTCCGTCCAGTGTAGCGGGTAGGCCTTCTCCAACGGTGCGGCATGGCCATCGAGGCCGAGTCTCCTTGCGACCGCCGTTATCAATCGCGGTCCGCACTGCCCCCACTGGAAATCTGTGCCCAGCGCCGCCGCTTCCTCGCGCAGAGTCCTCGCAAACTCGTGACTTTGCGGAATTTTGAGGACCGCGCCGTTGATGGAATCAGCGTCTTCATACGCGAAAAAGAGTTCTTGGGAGGGCATGGAATCGGTCAAGCAAATGACGTCAGTATCCGTCCACCAATCCCCGAACTCTTCAAGCAATCTGTATCTGAATAGATTGGAGAATGCGGACACGCTGCCCGCACCCGGCCCCGACTTGTAATAGAATACGTCCTTCCTGCTGAAAATCGATTCCGCGTCGACCAACTCGATGCCAGAGGGCAGATCCATCGTCGAATACGAATACAGAATGACTCGATGGCCATGCGCCACGAACGAGCGCAAGCACAATTCCTCGTACGGCGACAACTTGCCCTCGTTCCAAAACGTACGGAATGTCGCCATTCGTCTTAATACTCCCTTTTATCGATATCCTCGTCGTAGCACTCGCAGCTTACGCAAGACGCGGTACGCGTCCAGGAAATTTCCACCCCGACTGAAGGATAGCGCACCTTGCACCAGTGCGCGCAATGTTTCAGACTGATCCACCCGTTGTTGTGAATTCGTGCCTCATGTCAGGAGTAGTCCGAATACCAGCTTCGTTGTCGACATTTCGATGTTAATATCCGAGTGAACTGCCTTCGATGCCACTTGCAGTCGGTCGACCTCACTCCATGCGACTCCTCATCGTGCTTCCCCGACGGTCGGCGACGGATCGGAACATTCCAAACTCGGTCGATCTTTGCGTTCATGATCTCGTCGGGGCGAGCCGTTACCGTGACTCGACGTGCATCGTTGCAGAGCGCGTGCACAGCCTCTTCGACGCGTTCGAGACCGCGGACGTGCCGCGCTTCGTAGCGGCGCACACCGCGCTCCTGGCCCGCTATATCGCCCGCTTGGCTCAGGCACGCGGTGCTGACCTCGTCGTCGTCCACCAGCATTTCCAGATCGCGGCGGGCGCAGCGCGCGCACTTCCGGGCCGGGTCGTGTTTCATGCCCACGGCTTTTACAAGAGCTATCCATCCACAGGACTTGTGAGCTCGATCCGCCGCCACCTGCGCCTTCGGGAGATCGGGCGGCTCGCTGGCCTGGCGCACGTCAGCGAGGCCTGCCGTGAGTCCTTCGCCAATTCCTGGCCGGAAGTCAGGATCCCCCAGGCCGTCGTGCACAACGGGCTGGATTTCACGTGCTGGCAGCCGCAGCACGCCAAGGTGCAGGAGATTCTCTGCGTCGGCCGTTGTGTGCCGGAGAAGGGAATCGCTGAAGCGGCGCAGGCAATCGTGGCAGCGCTCTCGAGCCAGCCCGGCTGGCGGGCGCGTTTCGTCTTGTCGGAAGCCGAGCGCAATCCCGATTACACGGGCTGCGTTCGCAATATCCTCACGCAGTCTCCCGTCCGGGACGCGGTGGACATCGAGTTGAACGTTCCCTGGCAAGGCATCAAGGAGCGTTATGAACGCGCGGCCATTGCACTCGTCCCGTCCCGCTGGCGCGAGCCGTTCGGCCGCACGGCGCTCGAGGCGCACGCAGGTGGCGCTGCGCTCATCTCATCCGGTTCCGGCGGTCTGCGTGAGGTGAGCGGCCCACACGCCTTGTTCGTCGATCCCACAGATAGCGACGGCTTCACTGCCGCACTGCTGCGCCTGATCGGCGACGATCGCCTCCGCGACGAGCTGGCTCGGTCCGGCGCACGCTATGCGCGCGATCGCTTCTCGATCGCGTCCGTTGCGCATGGCAACGATGCCTTCTACGAGTCGCTGATTGCGTCGCGGCGCACCTTTTAGGCGCAGTGCCGCGCCGGCCCGCGAGCTGCCACTGGCGTGCGCCTATACAGGCGCAGATGCGCGCTTCGTCGACGGCTCCGACACGGCATTCGCGAACTGGATCTGATAGAGGCGCGCGTAGAGCCCACCCTTCTCTATTAGCTCGCGATGACGGCCGCTTTCGACAACCTTGCCCTTGTCGAGCACGTGAATCAGGTCCGCATTGGCAACCGTCGCGAGGCGATGCGCGATGACGATCGTGGTGCGGCCGCTGGTGAGCTTCTGCAGCGATTCCTGAATCGAGTGCTCGGTCTCGCTGTCCAAGGCCGACGTCGGCTCGTCGAGCAGAATGATGGGTGCATTCTTGAGGAAGGCGCGGGCGAGCGAGATGCGCTGCCGCTGGCCACCCGATATCTGCGAGCCGAGCTCGCCGACTTGTGTGTCATAGCCGTCCGGCAA
>JAEZHL010000177.1 GCA_023416575.1 Pseudomonadota bacterium | reverse complement strand
AGCAGATCGCCCGCCGAGATCATGACGAGCATGCCCGTCGTGGCGAGCAGGATCAGCACCGGATACTCGAAGCGCATCTGCCGGGTGTCGCTGAGATCATCGAACGACAGCAGCAACGCAGCGGCGGAACCCGCGAGCACGAGCAGCTTCATGAAGCGGGAGAAACCGTCGACGACGAAGCCGCCATCGAACAGCGAGATCACACCGGAAGGCTGCGCGACGACGACCGCGCCGGCGATCACCAGCACCGCGATGCCCGGCCAGCCTGTCGACCTGCCCGTCTCGTCGGTGTCGTCCCGGAACACGCCGTACATCAGGAGCAGAATGGCTCCGATCGCGACGATGAGCTCGGGAAGAAGCGGGCCCAGTGCCTCGAATTGGCTCATGTAAAGACTCTCCCTGCCCGCTTACTGAGCTAGAGCGGTTGCGGTCTTGATGGCGGCTTCATAGTTCTGAACCAGCGCCTTCACCGACGTCGACGTCACGTCGAGGATCGGGGCCGGATAGAAGCCGAGCAGGATGGTGAGAACGACGAGCGGCGCCAGGATGACGATCTCGCGCGGGCTCATATCGGCGATCGCCTTGAGGCTCTGCTTCTCCAGCACACCGAAGATCACGCGCCGGTAGAGATAGAGCATGTAGGCGGCCGACAGGATGACGCCCGTCGTGGCGAAGAGCGCGACCCAGGTGTTCACCTGGAAGGCGGCCATCAGCGTCAGGAACTCGCCGACGAAGCCACTGGTGCCCGGCAGGCCGACGTTGGCCATGGTGAACACCATGAAGCAGAAGGCGTAGACCGGCATCCGGTTCACGAGCCCGCCGTAGGCATCGATCTGGCGGGTGTGCATGCGGTCGTAGATGACGCCGACGCACAGGAACAGCGCCGCCGAGACGATGCCGTGCGACAGCATCTGGAAGATGGCGCCGTCGACACCCTGCACGGTGAAGGTGAAGATACCCATCGTCACGAAGCCCATGTGAGCGACGGACGAATAGGCGATCAGCTTCTTCACGTCCTCCTGCGCAAGGGCGACGTAGGAGGTGTAAATGATCGCCACCACCGACAGCACGAACACGAGCGGCGCCAGCTCCTGGCTCGCCAGCGGGAACATCGGCACCGAGAAGCGCAGGAAGCCATAGCCGCCCATCTTCAGCAGAATGGCCGCCAGCACCACCGAGCCCGCGGTCGGCGCCTCGACGTGGGCATCAGGCAGCCACGTGTGCACCGGCCACATCGGCATCTTGACGGCGAAGGAGGCGAAGAACGCCAGCCACAGCCACCACTGCATGTTCGCCGGGAAGTCGGTGCCGAGGAGCGTGATGATGTTGGTGGTACCGGCGTGCCAGTACATCGCCATCATCGCCAGCAGCATCAGCAGCGAGCCGAGGAGCGTGTAGAGGAAAAACTTGAAGCTGGCATAGACCCGCCGCGGCCCACCCCACACGCCGATGATGAGGAACATCGGAATGAGGCCGGCCTCGAAGAACAGGTAGAACAGCACCAGGTCCAGCGCGCAGAAGACGCCGATCATGAGCGTCTCGAGCACGAGGAACGCGATCATGTACTCCTTGACGCGTGTCTCGACGCTGTCCCAGCTCGCCAGGATGCACAGCGGCATCAGGAAGGTCGTCAGGATGACGAACAGCATCGAGATGCCATCGACGCCCATCCGGTAGGTGAGGACCCCGAGCCACGGGTGCTCCTCGACGAACTGGAAGTTGGCCGTCGTTGTATCGAAATTGATCCAGATCAGCAGCGAGACGGCGAACGTGACGATCGTCGTCCACAGCGCGACGTAGCGCGCATTCTGAACCGCGTCGCGCGGCAGGAACGCGATGAAGACCACGCCGACCAGCGGCAGGAACGTGATCAGCGAGAGGATGGGAGCGTTGAGGACGTTCATAGCGGCTGCCCGCCCGTGAACATGAAGACGGTGAGGATGATCGCAATGCCGATCAGCATCGCGAAGGCGTAATGGTAGAGGTATCCAGTCTGCAGCCGCACAACGCGCCCCGTCGTCTCAAGCACCCTTGCCGCGACACCATTGGGGCCGAGGCCATCGATCACCGCGCCATCGCCCGTCTTCCACAACACCCGCCCGATCCAGAACGCCGGCCGGACGAAGAGCCGGTCATAGAGTGCGTCGAAGTACCAGGCATTGAGCAGGAAGTTGTAGAGCGCCGGGAAGGCACGCGCGGTCGCCGCCGGCAGCCACGTCGCGGACATGTAGTAGACCCACGCCAACCCGAAGCCGAGCACCATCGCGATCGTGGCCGACCAGACGACCCAGATCGGCACGTGGTGTGCCTGCTCAAGGATGTCGTTGCCCGGACCCGCGAAGATCGCACGGCCCCAGAACTCGGCGCTGCCGGCGCCCGTGAAGAAGTAGCTGAAGGCAAAACCGGCGGCCACGGCGCCCACGGCCAGCACAGCCAGAGGCACCAGCATGGTCAGCGGGCTCTCGTGCGGCTCGGCATGATCGTGGTGACCGCCGTGCGCATCAGCCTCCAGATCCGGCTCGCTGCCGACGACGCCAGGACTGTGTCCGGGAACCCCCCAACGCGGCGGGCCATAGAACGTCAGGAACATCAGGCGCCAGGAGTAGAAGGAGGTCATCATAGCCGCGATGACAAGCGCCCAGAAGGCGTAGTTGCCCGCGGTCTCAGCAGCCCAAGCGGCTTCGACGATGAGATCCTTGGAGTGGAAACCGGCGAAGCCGATGACGTGCGGAATTCCGACGCCCGTCAGCGCGAGGGTCCCGATCAGCATCATTGCCCAGGTGAACGGGATGCGCGATGCCAGACCACCCATCCGGCGCATGTCCTGCTCGTGATGCATGGCATGGATCACCGAGCCCGCACCGAGGAACAAGAGCGCCTTGAAGAAGGCGTGCGTGAACAGGTGGAAGATGCCCGCCGAGTAGGCACCGATACCGCAGGCCACGAACATGTAGCCGAGCTGCGAGCAGGTCGAGTAGGCGATCACCCGCTTGATGTCATTCTGCACGAGGCCGACGGTCGCGGCGAAGAACGCGGTCACGGCGCCGACGAGCGTCACCACCTGCAGAGCAAGCGGCGCGTGCTCGAACACCGGCGACATCCGCGCCACCATGAACACACCCGCGGTCACCATGGTGGCGGCGTGGATCAGGGCGGAGACCGGCGTCGGTCCCTCCATGGCGTCGGGCAACCACGTGTGAAGCAGGAACTGCGCGGACTTGCCCATCGCGCCGAGGAACAGCAGCAGGCTCAAGAGGGTCAGGATGTCGACTTCGTAGCCGATGAATGACATCGTCTTGCCGGCGAACCCGGGCGCGGCCGTGAAGATGGCGTCCAGCTGAACCGACTGGAACACGTAGAAAAGGCCGAAAATGCCGAGGAGGAAGCCGAAGTCGCCGACGCGGTTGACGACGAACGCCTTGATCGCAGCCGCGTTCGCGGTCGGCCGCGTGTACCAGAAGCCGATCAGCAGGTAGCTCGCGAGACCGACGCCTTCCCAGCCGAAGAACATCTGCAGGAGGTTGTCGCTCGTCACCAGCATCAGCATGGCGAAGGTGAACAGCGACAGATAGGAGAAGAACCGCGTCCGGTGCGGATCATCGTGCATGTAGCCGATGGAATAGAGGTGCACGAGGCTCGAGACCGTGGTGACGACCACCAGCATCACGGCCGTCAGCGTGTCGATCCTGAGCGCCCACGCGACCTCGAGCGACCCGGAGGTGATCCAGCGCGCGACCGGCACCTTCACCACGGCGCCGCCGAATCCGACCTGGACGAAGGCGATCCAGGACAGTACGGCCGCGATGCCGAGGAAAGCGGTCGTGATGATCTCGGTCGGCCGTGCGCCGAGCGCGCGCCCGAAGAAGCCCGCGATGATGGCGCCGAAGAGCGGTAGGAAGACTATCGCCTGATAAATCATGGAAGCATGCTCCGTCTGCCCTCCTCGACCACCGCGCAAGCGGGGAGCCGGGCCGCTGTCGTGTGAAGAAGCATCATCCCCCTCAGCCCTTCATCATGTTGACATCGTCCACCGCAATGGAGCCACGGTTACGGAAGAAGACGACGATGATTGCGAGGCCGATCGCAGATTCCGCGGCCGCGACCGTCAAGACGAACAGCGCGAAGATCTGGCCGACGAGATCGGAGAGGAAATAGGAGAACGCCACGAAGTTGATGTTGACCGAGAGCAACATGAGCTCGATCGACATCAGCATGATGATGACGTTCTTGCGATTGAGAAAAATGCCGAAGATCCCGAGCGTGAACAGGATCGCTGCGACGGTGAGATAATGGCCGAGCCCGACCGCGGAGAATTCCATTTTGGTGTCCCGCTCTGATCCTGAATTTCCGCTCTCAGCCCCGTGACTCGCCCGATGGCACGATGGCCTGACCGGGCTGAACCTTCACGACCTCGATCGCCGACTTCTGGTCACGGGCAGCCTGATTGGCCAAGGACTGCCGCTTGACACCCGACTTGTGACGAAGCGTGAGGACGATCGCGCCGATCATGGCCACGAGAAGAATGAGACCCGCCCCCTGGAAGTAGAAAATGTAGCGCGTGTAGATGAGCCGCCCGAGCGCCTCTGTGTTGGTGATGCCAGAGCCGACGCTCGGAATCGGAGCCGCGGCAACCCCTGCGACATCCGGGCGGATGTAGGCGAAGCCCACAACCATCACGAGCTCGACCAGCACGATACCGCCTATCAGTGCTGCCAGCGGCGCGTTGCGGATGAACCCGGCCCTGAGCGCGGCGAAGTCGACGTCGAGCATCATGACCACGAACAGGAACAGCACCGCGACCGCGCCGACGTAGACGATCACCAGCACCATCGCCAGGAACTCTGCGCCGAGCAGAATAAAGAGCCCCGCGGCGTTGAAGAACGCGAGGATCAGAAACAGCACGGCGTGAACCGGGTTCTTCGCGATGATCACCATGGCGCCCGCGAGGACGCTGAGGATCGCGAAGATGTAGAAGAAGAACGCCGACAGGCCCATTGTGCTTTCCGTCCGATCCCCTTCAGCCGCCCTGTGTGGAGCCGCTGCCGCTGATGTTCCCGCATGCTGCGCCGCCCGGAAGCGCGCCCGACGACTCCGCAGGCGCAATTAGCCCAACCGGCGCCATAAACCAAGGGCGAAAAGGCTCGACGCTCCCAGCCAGCCGCTTTGCCCCCCGCCCCGCCGCGCTTAGCGATACTTCGCGTCGAGCGCGATATTCTTCGCCAGGGCCCGCTCCCAGCGGTCGCCGTTGGCGAGCAACCGGTCCTTGTCGTAGAGCAGCTCCTCGCGCGTTTCCGTCGAGAACTCGAAGTTCGGGCCCTCAACGATCGCATCGACGGGGCAGGCCTCCTGGCACAGCCCGCAGTAGATGCACTTCACCATGTCGATGTCGTAGCGGGTCGTCCGCCGCGTACCGTCGTTGCGGCGCGGACCTGCCTCGATGGTAATGGCGTAGGCCGGGCAGATCGCCTCGCACAGCTTGCAGGCGATGCAGCGCTCCTCGCCGTTCGGATACCGGCGCAGCGCATGCTCGCCGCGGAAGCGCGGGCTGAGCGGCCCTTTCTCGTAGGGATAGTTGATCGTCGCTTTCGGGGCGAAGAAGTAGCGCATCGACAGGAAGAACGCCGACACGAACTCCGACAGGAAACTCGCCCGAATTGCTTGTGCGATGGATGCCATCTCAGATCACTCCGGCCTTATGGGGCAAGGCCGCCGTAGTGAAGGACACCGGCAACGATCAGCACCATCGCCAGGGACAGTGGCAGGAACACCTTCCAGCCGAGGCGCATGAGCTGATCGTAACGGTAACGCGGCACCATGGCCTTCACCATTGCGAACATGAAGAAAACGAACACCAGCTTGAGCAGGAACCAGATGATCCCCGGCACCAGCGTAAAGGGCATCACCTGCACCGGCGGCAGCCAGCCACCCAGGAACAGGACCGTCGTCAGCGCGCACATGGTGGTGATCGCGACGTACTCGCCGAGCATGTAGAGCAGGTACGGCGTCGAGGAGTACTCGACCATGTAGCCCGCCACGAGCTCCGATTCGGCTTCCGGCAGGTCGAACGGCGGCCGGTTCGTCTCGGCCAGCGCCGAGATGAAGAACACGACGAACATCGGGAACAGGACCAGCCAGTTCCAGTCGAGGAACGTATTCGGCAGGCCGACCAGCGTGCCGATGCCGTTCCGCTGCGAGTTGACGATGTCGGTCAGGTTGAGCGAGCCGACAAGGAGCAACACCGTAATCAGCACGAAGCCGATCGAGACCTCGTAGGAGATCATCTGCGCCGCAGACCGCAGTGAGCCGAGGAACGGATACTTCGAGTTCGAGGCCCAGCCGCCCATGATGACGCCGTAGACGCCGAGCGACGAGATGGCAAAGATGTAGAGGATACCGACGTTGATGTCGGAGATGACCCAGCGGCCGAGGCTGTCCTCGCTGAGCGGGATGACGGCCCAGGCGGCGAGCGCAAAGGTCGCGGTGGCAAGCGGCGCCAGCAGGAACAGCGCCCGGTCCGCGCCGGACGGAATCACCGGCTCCTTGAGCACGAACTTGAGAAGGTCCGCAAAGGATTGCAGCAGGCCGAAGGGCCCAACCACGTTGGGGCCACGCCGCATCTGTACCGCCGCCCAGACCTTGCGATCCATCAGGAGGAGGTAGGCGATGACGAGCAGCAGGCCCACGAGCAGAGCCAAGCCCTGCGCCAGCATGATCGTCAGCGGCCAGCCGTAGTCCCACCAGATTTGCGTTGCCGTCATGGCTGCCGTCCTATTCCGCCGCCTCGGCCGCGCGTCCCGACCCGGCGGCCGCCTTGAGGCGGCTCAGCTCGGCCATGATCGCGGAAGCGCGGGCGATCGGATTGGTGAGGTAGAAATCCTTCACGAGTGATTTGAACGGTGCGCTGCCGACCGACCCCTTGCGCTTGGCAAGGGCTTCGACGCCCTGCAGGCCCTCGGGGCTCACGCTGCCGATGCGCGCGAGCGACGGCGCGGCCTTGTACATCGCAGCGCGCAGCGCGCCAATTTTGTCGTAGGGCAGGACATGACCGACGAGCGGTGACAGCGCCCTGAGGATCGTCCAGTCCTCCTTCGCCTGACCCGGTGCAAAGACGGCGCGGGCCGTCATCTGGGTGCGCCCCTCCAGGTTGACGTAGGTGCCGGTCTTCTCGGTGTAGGCCGCAGCCGGCAGGATCAGGTCGGCGCGATGAGCCGCGGCATCACCATGCGTGCCCTGGTAGATGACGAATGCATCGCCGAGGCCGTTCATGTCGATCTCGTCGGCGCCGAGGAGGTAGACGACCTCCATGTCGCCGCGCAGCATCTCGGCAACGCCGCGACCGCCCTTGCCGGGCACGAAGCCGAGGTCCAGGCCGGCAACGCGGGAGGCCGCGATGTTGAGCACGCTGAAACCGTTCCAGCCCGGCTCCTTGCCCTTCATCGCAGCGAGCGCGATCGAAGCCGCAAGTGCCAGCACCCCTGCCCCATCCGGGCGCGCGATCGCACCGCTGCCGACGATCACCATCGGCCGCTGGGCTTCCGCCAGCACCTTCATGAACGAGTGGCTTCCGGCGGCCACCTCGGCGAGCGTCTGCGGACCAGCGCCAAGATGGTCGTAGGGATAGGTCAGGTCGAGCGCCTCGCCGATGAGACCGACCGACAGGCCGCCACGGCGCCAGCGCTTGAGAATTCGCGCGTTGAGAACCGCCGCCTCGATGCGCGGGTTGGCGCCGACGATGAGGATCGCATCAGCGTCCTCGATGCCGGCAATGGTCGAATTGAACAGGTAGCTGCTGCGGCCGAGGCTGGGATCGAGCGCCTCGCCGTACTGCCGGCAGTCGAAATTGACGACGCCGAGGCGGCCCAGCAGGTCCTTCAGCGCGAACAATTCCTCGGCGGCCGCCAGATCACCGGCAATGGCGCCGACCTTCTGCGGATTGGCCGATTTCAGCTTCTCGGCAGCGATCTGCAGCGCCTCGTTCCAATCGACGGGAACCAGCCGGCCATCCTTGCGCGCATAGGGCTGGTCGAGCCGCTGCGTGCGCAGGCCGTCGGCCACGTGTCGCGTCTTGTCGGAGATCCACTCCTCGTTCACCGCGTCGTTGTTGCGCGGCAGAACGCGCATGACCTCGCGGCCACGGGCATCGACACGGATGGCCGAGCCGAGGGCATCCATGACGTCGATCGATTCAGTCTTGCGCAGCTCCCAGGGCCGCAGCAGGAACGACCACGGCCGGTGCGTCAGCGCGCCGACGGGGCACAGGTCGTTGACGTTGGCCGACAGCTCGGACGACATGCCCCGCTGGAGATACGTCGTGATCTCCATGTCCTCGCCGCGGCCGATGGCACCGAGCTCCTCGACGCCCGCCACCTCGGTCATGAAGCGGACGCAGCGCGTGCAGTGGATGCAGCGGTTCATGTACGTGCGGGTCAGCGGCCCGAGGTACTTCTCCTCGACCGCGCGCTTGTTCTCCTGGTAGCGCGAGCCGCCGAACCCGAAGGCCATCGCCTGGTCTTGCAGGTCGCACTCACCGCCCTGGTCGCAGATCGGGCAGTCGAGCGGGTGGTTGATGAGCAGGAACTCCATCACCCCTTCGCGCGCCTTCTTGACCATCGGCGAGCCGGTGTTGATCACCTTGGGGCTGCCATCCTTGTTGGGCGGCAGATCGTTGACGCCCATGGCGCAGGACGCGATCGGCTTCGGCATGCCGACGACCTCGACGAGGCACATGCGGCAGTTGCCGGCGATCGACAGCCGCTCATGGTAGCAGAACCGCGGGATATCGACCCCCGCCTGCTCGCAAGCCTGGATCAGCGTCAGGCCGTCCTCGACCTCGATCAGCTGACCGTCGATGATGAGTTGTTTCGCCATTCGTGTTCTCTCAAACCCGGTCAGCCCTGAGGGCGCCTGCGATCGCTCACCTACTCCGCCGCAACCCGCTGACCAGCCGCCTGGTAGCGATCGATGCGTGCCTCGATCTCGTCCCGGAAGTGCCGCAGCAGCCCCTGGACGGGCCATGCCGCCGCATCGCCGAGCGCGCAGATCGTGTGGCCCTCGATCTGCTTGGAGACGTCGAACAGCAGATCGATCTCGCGCTTCTGCGCCTCGCCGCGTGCCATGCGCTGCAGCACCCGCCACATCCAGCCCGTGCCCTCGCGGCAGGGCGTGCACTGACCGCAGCTCTCGTGCTTGTAGAAGTAGGCGATGCGGGTGATCGCCTTCACGATGTCGGTCGACTTGTCCATGACGATGATCGCGGCCGTGCCGAGGCCCGATTTCAGCTTCGACAGCGTATCAAAATCGAGGGTCAGGTCATCGCACATCGAGGCCGGCAGAAGTGGCATCGACGAGCCGCCTGGAATGACCGCCAGAAGATTGTTCCAGCCGCCGCGCACACCGCCCGCGTGCTCCTCGAGGAGCTGGCGCAGCGGAATGCCCATTTCCTCTTCCACCACGCAAGGCCGCTCGACGTGGCCCGAGATCTGGAACAGCTTGGTGCCGGTGTTGTTGGGTTTGCCGAGACCTGCGAACCAGGTGGCGCCCCGCCGCAGGATGGTCGGCACCACGGCGATCGATTCGACGTTGTTGACGGTCGTCGGCGCGCCATAGAGCCCGACGTTGGCCGGGAACGGCGGCTTCAGCCGCGGCATGCCCTTCTTGCCCTCGAGGCTTTCGAGCAGCGCCGTCTCCTCACCACAGATGTAGGCGCCCGCTCCGTGATGGACGTAGCAGTCGAAATCCCAGCCGTGGATGTTGTTCTTGCCGATCAGGCGGGCCTCGTAGGCCTCGTCGATCGCCGCCTGCAGCCGCTCCCGCTCGCGGATGAACTCCCCGCGCACGTAGATGTAGCAGGTGTGGGCGCGCATCGCGAAGCTGGCGATGAGGCAGCCCTCGATGAGCATATGCGGCTCATGCCGCAGGATCTCCCGGTCCTTGCACGAGCCCGGCTCAGATTCGTCGGCGTTGACGACCAGATAGCTGGGCCGGGAATCGTTCTTCGGCATGAACGACCACTTGAGGCCGGTCGGGAAGCCGGCGCCGCCGCGCCCCCTCAGCCCCGACTTCTTGACCTCGTCGATGATGCCTTCGTGCCCCATCTCGATCAGCGTCTTGGTGTTGCTCCAAGCGCCGCGCGCGCGGGCACCGGCAAGACGCCAGTCGGCGAAGCCGTAGATGTTGGTGAAGATGCGATCCTTGTCCGCGAGCATCGCGTACCTTCCGGTCGTCTGTGGCGTCAGTCGCCCGCCTTGATGATGTCCTTGAGGGTGGTGGGGCCACCCGCGGGGCAAGATGCCTGCCGCCCTGTCTGCGACCCGGGCTTCAGCGGCTCACCCTTCTGGAAACCGTCGAGAACCTTCTCGAACAGCTCCGGCGTCAAATCCTCGTAGGTATCGCTGCCGATCAGCACCATTGGCGCATTGGCGCACGAGCCGAGGCACTCGACCTCCTCCCAGGAGAAATCCCCGTCTTCGGAGAGATGATGCGGCTCCGGGTGAATGCGCCGCCGGCAGACTTCACGAATCTCCTCCGACCCGCGCAGCATGCAAGGTGTCGTGCCGCACACCTGGACGTGCGCCTTGCGGCCCACCGGCGACAGCTGGAACATCGTGTAGAACGTCGCGACCTCGTACACCCGGATATAGGCCATCCCGAGCATGTCGCTGATATAGCGAATCGCCGGCTCCGGGAGCCAGCCGCCCTCCTGCTCCTGGGCACGCCACAGCAGCGGAATGACGGCGGAAGCCTGCTTGCCTGCCGGATACTTGGCAATGGTCGCTTCCGCCCAGGCCAGGTTCTCCGGCGTGAAAGCAAAACTGGCAGGCTGGTTCGGATCGAGGCGTCGGACGGCCATGGCAGCTCGGTTCCAAGGAGTTCGTCAGGACTGGGCTCACGATCGCAAGGACTGCGCGCCCGGCGGGGTAGAGTCCGCCGTAACAGCAAGCATTTCCAGTGACGCGTGGTCCCACCCCGCAAGCGCTGCTCTTATGCAGCAGGCTCGTGCCGGCCGCAAGTTAAGTCGACACCCTATGACCAATTGCAGCAACGGGCCGATAACAACGTTTTGGGCGGTCGTGTGCATTCCGGTGCCTCACTCAGGCCACAGGCCGGCCAGCAAGTCGCCACGCTGCTGTCGCCAACAGGCCACAGAATAGCCCCGAACTGGCATGGAACAGCACAGACACCCAGCGGCCGCCCGAAGTCGCCGCGATCACGGCATCGCCGAAGCAGACGAGCGTGCCGAGCGCCAACCATAGGGCAACCGCGCGCCAGTCCCTGAGCACGGCAAAGGCGATCAGCAACAGCCCGAGCCAGAAATCGCGCAAGGCGATCGCAGCATGCGGCGCGAAACCGGGGTTACGCCGATCGATTCCGAAGAAGGTTGCGGCCGCCTCCGGCATCAGCAGGAAGCGCACGCCGATCAGGACCAGCACGATGCCGGTCGCGATGGAGAGCCAGAGGACGGCACTCTTCAGCTGCTCCCGGCCACGCTGTCCCACTCTGACCTCCCGTTCTGACCACCTGCCGTGTCATCCCGGACAGGAAAGCGAGCGACGACAGATCCGGGATGAGGGCCGTTATAGCCGAACGCGCGCTGCTACCGGTCGATCTCTCCGAACACGACGTCGAGAGAGCCCAGGATCGCCGAAACGTCAGCCAGCATGTGGCCGCGGTTCATGAAGTCCATGGCCTGCAGGTGCGCGAAGCCCGGCGCGCGGATCTTGCAGCGATAGGGCTTGTTGCTGCCGTCAGCGACCAGGTAAACGCCGAACTCGCCCTTTGGCGCCTCGACTGCGGCGTAAACCTCGCCTTCCGGCACGTGGAAGCCTTCGGTGTAGAGCTTGAAGTGGTGGATGAGCGCCTCCATCGAGCGCTTCATCTTGGCGCGCTTTGGCGGCACCACCTTGAGATCATCGGCGACGTGCGGCCCCTGCCCCGCGGCGGAGAGCAGCTTCTCGCAGCACTGCTTCATGATGCGCACCGACTGGCGCATCTCCTCCATGCGGATGACCTGACGATCGTAGTTGTCGCCATTCTTGCCGACCGGGATGTCGAACTCCATCTCGGAATAGCACTCGTAGGGCTGCGCCTTGCGCAGATCCCAGGCGGCGCCGGAGCCGCGCAGCATCACGCCCGAGAAGCCCCACTCGAAGCAGTCCTCCAGCGAGACGACGCCGATGTCGACGTTGCGCTGCTTGAAGATGCGGTTCTCGATGACGAGATCGCTGATGTCGTCGAGCACCTTGGGATGGGTCTCGCAGAACTTGGCGATGTCCTCGATCAGCTCCGGCGGCAAGTCCTGATGCACGCCGCCGAATCGGAAGTACTTGGCATGCATCCGGGCTCCCGAGGCGCGCTCGTAGAAGACCATCAGCTTCTCGCGCTCCTCGAAGCCCCACAGCGGCGGCGTCAGCGCGCCGACGTCCATGGCCTGCGGCGTGACATTGAGGAGATGCGACAGAAGCCGGCCGATCTCCGAATAGAGGACGCGAATCAGCTGGGCGCGGTACGGCACCGTCAGCCCGAGAAGCCGCTCGCCGGCGAGGCAGAACGCGTGCTCCTGGTTCATCGGCGCGACGTAGTCGAGCCGGTCGAAATAGCCGATGTTCTGCAGATACGTGCGCGATTCGATCAGCTTCTCGGTGCCGCGGTGCAGCAGGCCGATATGCGGATCGACGCGCTCGACGACCTCGCCATCGAGCTCGAGCACGAGCCGCAGCACGCCGTGCGCCGCAGGATGCTGAGGCCCGAAGTTGATGGTGAAGGGTCTGATGTCGGTTTCTGGCATTTGATTTCTCGAGCGAATGGCAAACCGCGTCGGTTTCTCAGGCGTGCTTGCCGCCCTCAGGCCTTCTCATCCCCCGGCAATGCTGCCCGCCCCATGGCTTCCCA
>JAEZHL010000352.1 GCA_023416575.1 Pseudomonadota bacterium | reverse complement strand
GCACGGCGGGGCCGAACCTCTGCTTCGCCGGTCACACGGACGTGGTGCCGTCGGGCGACGCGGCGCGCTGGACCTTGCCGCCGTTCGCGGCCGAGATCCGCGACGGTGTGCTCTACGGCCGCGGCGCCGTGGACATGAAGGGCGCCATCGCCTGTTTCATGGCTGCCGCGCTGCGGTTCCTCGCGGCAAACAGCGGGCAGCTTCCGGGCTCGATCAGCCTGCTCATCACGGGCGATGAGGAAGGGCCGTCGATCAACGGCACGATGAAAGTGCTCGACTGGCTGCAGGCGAGGGGGGAACGCCTCGACGCGTGTGTCGTCGGCGAGCCCTCGAACCCGCACGCGATCGGGGATGAGATCAAGATCGGGCGGCGGGGCAGCCTCAATTGCGAGCTCGTCGTCCACGGCAAGCAGGGCCACGCGGCGTATCCGCAACTCGCCGACAACCCGGTGCCGAAGCTGGCGCGGATCATCGACCGGCTTTCAACGACGCCGCTCGACAACGGCACGCCGGATTTCGAGCCATCGAGCCTGCAGGTGACCGTCGTCTCGGTGCCGAATACGGCGACCAACGTCATCCCGGCGGAGGCGCGGGCGCTGTTCAACATCCGCTACAACGATCTGCACCGCCGTCCGGATGTCGAGGCGTGGGTGCGGCGCCAGTGTGCGGCGGCGGCCGACGAGGTGGGCGCGCGCTGGGACGTCAGCTTCTCGGGAACCGGCGATGTATTCCTGACGCGGCCAGGGCCGCTGGTCGATACGATGGTCGATGCGGTGCGGCAGGTCACGGGACGCGTGCCGCGGCTGTCGACCGGCGGTGGGACATCGGATGCGCGGTTCATCCAGGCGTTCTGTCCTGTCATCGAGTTCGGCCTCGTCAACGAGACGATCCATCAGGTGGACGAGCGCGTGCCGGTGGCGGACCTCCACCAGCTCACGGCGGTCTACGAGCGGTTCCTGGCAGGCTTCTTCGCGGGCCGCGGTTGATGTTCGCTCACTTCGAACTATTGAACAATCTGCCGCGCTGGCCCATACTGCGACCATGCAGCGGCCCTTTGTTCATCCAGCAATCGAAGACGTGGCCTTGGAGAGCGTGCTTTACGCGCTCGCCGATCCGGTGCGGCTTGCGATCCTTCTGAAGCTCACGACCGGCGGCTGCCCGATGAACTGTTCGACGGCCGCGCCCGACCGGCTGCCGAAGTCGACCCAGTCGCATCATTACAAGGTGCTGCGCGAGGCGGGGCTGATCCGCTCGGAGCGGCGCGGCACCGAGGTGGTCAATACGCCCCGCTGCGACGAGATCAACGCCAGATTTCCCGGTGTCGTCGCCGCCGTTCTGAAGGCGGCCGCGGCACGCAGTTGGGAGCCCGCCGACGCCTGAGCGCGCGGACCCGCGTCAACTCACGTCAGATGAAGTGCTTCGACAGCTTCAGGCCCTGCGCCTGGTAGTGGCTGCCGAGGGTGGCGCCGTAGAGCATCTCGGGGACCTCGGTCATGCGCTCGTAGATGAGCCGGCCGATGATCTGCCCGTGCTCCAGGATGAACGGGACCTTGTGCGAGCGCACTTCGAGCACGGCTTTCGAGCCGGCGCCGCCGGAGGCGACATGGCCGAAGCCTGGATCGAAGAAGCCGGCGTAATGCACGCGGAACTCGCCGACGAGCGGGTTGAACGGCACCATCTCGGCGGCATGGGTCGGCGGCACGTGCACCGCCTCGCGCGAGGCGAGGATGTAGAACTGGTCGGGATCGAGGATCAGCCGCTGCGGCCCGCGCGACGTGATCGGCTCCCAGTAGTCGAGGGTCGCGCAGGAGCCGGGGGCATCGACGTCGACGACGCCCGTGTGGCGCTTGGCGCGGTAGCCGACGAGGCCGGAGGTGTCGCCGGCAAGGTCGACGGAAAGCGCGATGCCCTGGGCGATGTCGGCCTGCTCGGAGGAGACGAGCCGTTCGCGCCGGTGCAGATCGGCGAGCGCTGCATCGCTGTCGGCGGCGGCACCCTGCCGGAAGCGCACCTGGCTCAGGCGCGATCCCTGCCGCACGATGATGGGAAAGGTCTGTGGGCAGATCTCGGCATAGAGCGGCCCCGTGTAGCCGGCCGGAACCTGATCGAACGCAGTCACACCGTCGGCGATGACGCGGGTGAAGACGTCGAGGCGCCCGGTGGAGCTCTTGGGGTTCGTGGCGGCGGAGATCGCGGACGGGAGGGCGAGGGTTTCGAGCAGCGGCGCGACGTAGACGCAGCCGGTTTCGAGAACGGCGGGCTGCGTGAGGTCGACCTTGTGCAGCGCCAGCTCACCGAGCTTGTCGGCGACCTTCGCATGCGGGCCGGGCAGGAAGCTTGCCCGCACCCGCCACGCGCACGGCCCGAGCCGCAGATCGAGACTGGCCGGCTGGAGCTGATTGCCGAGCAGCGGCTCGGTGAGCGCGATGTGTCCCTCGGCGATCAGCCGCCGGATCGCCTGCGCAGGCAAAATCCCACTCGCCGTCATGCCTGAGCCTGCCCGATCGTCCATACCGCACCTCCAGGGGGCAATTCTCTACCGCGAACGGCCATGACCGCCAAGCAGGCTGGTGCCGCTCATCTTTTGCGCTCGTGGCACGAACCATCTCGATGCGTTCGGCTTGACGGCCGGGCGCGTGGGGCGTATCAGCAAGTCCTGACTTTCGTGGTGATTTGGCCGGCCGGCTTGCAGCCACGTAAAACAACTCGCTAAAAGGCCGCGCGCAACCCTGGCCCGCGCCCGGCTTTTTCGACGGGATTGGCGGCCGGGTTTTCTTTTGTCCGGGCCAGACGGCAGGAGGCGCGGATGGCGCAGCGCGACACAGCATCGAACCGTAAACCCAGCGAGACCTGGGCACCCGAAACCCTTCTCGTGCACGGCGGCCAGATGCGCAGCGGGTTCGGCGAGACGGCCGAGGCGCTGTTCCTGACGCAGAGCTACGTCTACGAGACCGCCGAGCAGGCTGAGGCGCGTTTCAAGGACGAGGACCCGGGCTTCATCTACTCGCGCTTCTCCAACCCGACGGTGGCGATGTTCGAGGAGCGCATGCGGCTCCTGGAGGGAGCGGGAGGCGCCCGCGCGACTGCGACCGGCATGGCGGCCGTGACGGCGGCGCTGCTGAGCTATCTCAGGGCGGGGGATCACATCATCGCCGCCCGCGCGATGTTCGGCTCATGTCGCTATGTGGTCGAGGAGCTCTGTCCCCGCTTCGGCATCGCCTCGACGCTGGTCGACGGGCGCGATGTGGAGGCTTGGCGGAAGGCACTGCGGCCGAATACGAAGGCCGTGTTCTTCGAGACCCCGGCCAACCCGACGCTCGAGGCGGTCGACATCGCAGCGGTTGCGGAGCTGGCGCACGATGCGGGCGCGCTCGTTTTCGTCGACAACGTGTTTGCCACGCCGCTTCTGCAGAAGCCGCTGAAGCTCGGCGCGGACGTGGTGATGTATTCGGCGACGAAGCATATCGACGGCCAGGGCCGTTGCCTCGGCGGCGTGGTGCTCTCGTCCGAGCAGTTTCTGAAAGATCATCTGTCGAATTTCCTGCGCCAGACCGGGCCGTCGCTCAGTCCGTTCAACGCCTGGGTGATGCTGAAGGGCCTCGAGACGCTGCCGCTGCGGATCAATGCCCAGAGTGCGAGTGCCGCGGTCATCGCCGACTGGCTGGCGACCAAATCCGAGGTCAGCCGTGTGCTCTATTGCGGCCGCGCCGATCATCCGCAGGCGGATGTGATCCGGAAGCAGATGACGGGCGGCGGCCAAGTGGTGACGTTCGAGCTCGCCGGTGGCAAGCCCGCCGCGTTCCGCTTCCTGAATGCGCTGCGGCTGATCCGTATCTCGAACAATCTCGGCGACGCGAAGAGCCTCATCACTCACCCGGCGACGACGACGCATCAGCGGCTCAATGCAGAGGCGCGCGCCGAGTTCGGTATCACAGATGGCATGCTGCGGCTGTCGGTCGGGCTGGAAGCTGCCGCAGACCTGACGGCCGATCTGGAGGCCGGGTTGCGCGCGGCGGGTTAAGCGCCCCCGCTTGGCGTAGCGGCACGCTGGATGTCGGCGTGCCTGCGCCGGACTGACGGTCCGTAGAAAAGAAAAGCCGCGCTCGGGAGCGCGGCTTTTTTGTTTGCAGGGGAAAGGGGCGCTCTCGGGTGCGAGAGCGCCTGGAGCAGCATCAGGCCGCCTTTTCCATTGCCGGCGTCCAGGCGCCGAGCGATGCGGCGCCGTTCATCTTGGCGCGGTGAGCGAAGGCGCGCTGGCCCGCGGCCACGTTCTCCGGCCGGCCGCCCCAAGCCTTGAGC
>JAEZHL010000105.1 GCA_023416575.1 Pseudomonadota bacterium | reverse complement strand
GACGTAGGTCGAGCTCCCCGCCAGCCGGATGTGCAGGTTGGGGAGCATGGCCGGCAGCACCTCGATGGTGGGCTGGCCCACATCCTCGACGACGGCGTGCATCGTCAACAACGAGCGATACTGCGGCGAGGGCAAGAAGTATTCGAGACGCATGCGGCGCTATTTGAGTCGCGGCCCCGGCGCCGCTCGCCCCCAACATATAGCACCATAATGCGCGGCTGCGACAGGGAGCTGAAACTCCGGTGTCAGGGTACTCTGCCGTCCTCAGTTCTACCCTGGAATAGTGCCAGATCGGCGCCGATGGATGGCGCCGATCTGAAGTTGTTCAATGTCAGTTGCAACAGGCCAGCATCCCGCGGCCCGCCCCTCGTCAGGCGACGAGGAAGCCCGCGCCGACCGGGTCCTTGCGGTCGATGATCCAACGCGCCGTACCGAGCAGGCCTGCGGTGCCTTTCACCGTGGGGCGAACGGCGCGCACGTCGTTCAGCTTGGTCTCACCGATCAGGCAGCCCTCGAAGGTGCCGGTGCCGAGCAGGCCCTCGGACTTGATCGGCTGGTTGAGGCCGATCACGCCGCGCGCCTCGAACATGGCCATCATGGCGCTGGTGCCGGTACCACCCGGCGAGCGGTCGAGCTGGCCGGCGCTGAAGACGTGGACGTTCTTGTACAGCGCGCCCTCGATGGTCGGCTCGTGCCAGAAAGTCACGAAGTTGAAGTTGTTGATGTGCCCGGCAGTCGGGTGCTGGATCTTCACTTTCTCGCGGATCGCTTCGCGGGCGAGGACTCCGAGGCGCGAGAGCTCGGAGCCATTCTCCGGCCCGATCTTCAGCGAGGTGCCGCGCAGGTCGATAATACCGAAATAGTTGCCGCCCCACACGATGTCGGCCTTCAGCGCGCCGACGCCCGGCAGGTCGAAAGCGACATCCTGCGCAGCCACATAGGCCGGCACGTTCTCGAAGCGGGTCCACAGCACCTCGTCGCCAGCTGTCGCGACCTCGGCGTGCACGGGACCGGCGGTGGTTTCGAAGCGGATCTTGGTGATGCCGTCGTCCGAGCGACGGACGAAGCCGTTCGCCACCATGGCCATTGCGACGGCGATCGTGCCGTGGCCGCACATATGGGAATACTGCGTGCCGTCGATGTAGATCAGGCCGGCATCATAGTCGGGCGAGGACGGCGGGGTGAGGAACACGCCGAACATGTCGCGGTGGCCGCGCGGCTCGCGCATCAGGGCGGTGCGCACCCAGTCGTAATTCGCCTCGAGGAAGGCGCGCTTCTCGAGGATCGACGAGCCCGCCGGATAAGGAATGCCGTTGTGGATGATGCAGAGCGGCTCGCCCTCGGTGTGGGTGTAGATGACGTCGAAACTGTCCTGCTTGCGCATAGTGTAGGCTCCGTTGGACTTAAGACCGATGGCGCTCGGACAGCATGTCGAGGCCCATCAAAAGATCGAGGAGGATGATGACGAGTGCCGCAGCGACGATCGTGATCGCGGACACCGCCGCGATAGTCGGATCGATCGTGTACTGCACGTAGTTGAACATTTTCACCGGGATGGTGTTCAGCGCGGCCGTCGTGTTGAAGATCGATAGCTCGACGTTGATCCAGGAGGAGATGAAGGCGAGTAGGCCGCCCGAGACGATACCGCCGCGGATCTGTGGCAGGACGACCAGGAAGAAGGTGGTAACGCGGTTCGCGCCGAGGTCCATCGAGGCTTCCTCCAGCGCCCGCTGTTCGGGGGTGAGCAGCGGCAGCACCGAGCGCAGCACGAACGGCAGCACGATGATGACATGGCCGACCAGCAGCGCCTCGAATGAGCGCGCCATGCCGATGGCGGACCCGAACTGCAGCAGCGCAGCACCGAGCACGACATAGGGCAGCACCAGAGGCGAGTGCAGCAGCCCGGAGATCGCCTCACGTCCGGTGAACACATAGCGGGCCAGAGCGAGGCTTGCCGGCACCGCCAGCACGACCGACACCAAAGTCGCCACAAGAGCGAGCAGGGTCGAGGTCACGAAGGCCGACATGTAGGACGGATCGTCGAACAGCACGATGAACCACTTCAGCGTGAGCCCCTGCGGTGGAAATGCGAGATAGCTGGTCTGCGTCAGCGAGGCGCCCATGATGACGACGAGCGGCAGCACCAGATAGGCGAGCGCCCCGAGCGCGACGACGCGGATGAGAAAGCGCGCGATCATGCTGCCGTCCGCCCGCTATTGCCGATACGGCCGGCAATCGTCACCAGCACGAGCGTCAGAACGAGGAGCGTGATGCTGAGTGCGGCGCCGTAGTGGAAGTCGAAAACCGTCGAATATTGCTGGAAAATCAGCATGGAAAAGACGGTGATCTGCCCGCCAGACAGCAGCGCCGGCGTCACATAGGCGCTCACCGCCAAGGCGAACACCATGATCGCGCCCGAGATCACTCCGGGAAGGCAGAGCGGAAGGGTCACGAACCAGAAGGTCCGCGCCGGACCGACGCCGAGATCGGCCGAGGCTTCCTCGTAGGTGCTGTCGATCTTCGCCAGCGAGTTACCCACGGTCAGCACGACGAAGGGCACGAGAATGTAGACGAGGCCGATGAGGATGCCGGTCTCGGTGCCGAGGAAGCGGATCGGGCGCTCGGTGAGGCCGAGCCCCATCAGGCCCTGATTGACGAGGCCGGTGCGCCCCAGCAGCACCATCCAGCCGAAGGAGCGGACGATGTTCGATGTGAACAGCGGCACGATGACAAGGATCACGCAGGCTCGCCGCCAAGTGCGCCAGCGCACCACGCGCACAAGGTACCAAGCGAGTGGGAAACCCACGAGCATGCAGATGACCGTCGTCAGCAGGGCAATGCGGAAGGTCACCCACAGAACGTCCCAATGATACTGGTCGAGCAGCACACGCGCATAATGGGCGAAGGTCAGCGCGCCATCGGATGTGGTGACGCTGGATATGGCGACCACGGCCATCGGCGCGATGAAGAACGCGGCGAAGAAAGCCAGCGGTGCGAAGAGCAGAAGAACCAGGGCGGATCGCGGGGCAGTCATGGCCTATCCCGCTATGAAGTGCAGAGCCGAGGGGCGCAGGCCCACGGTCACCGCCGCACCGGGCCGGATGTCCGCGCCTGACATGCCGAGGCGCGCGACCTTGAGCAGCACATCGCCACAGCGCACGAACAATGTTGTCATCGGCCCGATCGCGACGACTTCCTCCACCACGCCGGGGGCGGTGGCGATCTCCGCCGGAGGAACACCTTCGACGAGGATGACGTCTTCGGGCCGGATCATGGCGCAGGCCGTGCCTTCCGGGGCGACGAGTTGCAGATCGGCGAAGGCGAGCCGAACGCGTCCGCCGCCGAGGGGGTTTGCCGGGATGAGATTGGGCTCGCCGACGAACTCGGCGACAAAGCGCGTGGCCGGCGCGCGATAGATCTCGGCCGGAGTGCCGACCTGCTCGACACGGCCGGCATGCATCACCACGATGCGGTCGGCCATCGCCATGGCCTCTTCCTGATCGTGGGTGACGAAAATGAAGGCGATGCCGAGCTTCTCCTGGATGTGTTTCAGCTCGAGCTGCATGCGGCGGCGCAGCTTGAGGTCGAGCGCCGACAGCGGCTCGTCGAGCAGGAGGAGCTTGGGGCGGTTGATGATGGCGCGGGCGAGCGCGACGCGCTGCTGCTGGCCGCCGGAAAGCGCGCGCGGCAGCCGCGCGCCCATTTCTTCAAGACCGACCATTGCAAGTGCTTCGCGCGCCCGTTCCTGCGCCTCGCGCCTGGGCACGCCCGCCCGTCGCGGTCCGTACGCGACATTGTCGGCCACGCTCATATGCGGAAACAGGGCGTAGCTCTGAAACACGGTGTTGAGGGGGCGGCGATAGGGCGGTGCGCCGGTGATGTCCTCGCCCTCGATGAGGATGCGCCCCTCGTCGGGGACGAGGAAGCCGGCGATGCAGCGCAGAAGCGTGGTCTTGCCGCAGCCGCTCGGCCCGAGCAGGGCGATGAATTCGCCCGCGCTCACGCCCAGTTCCACGCGCCGCAGAGCTTCATGCCCTGCGAAACGCTTGGAAACTGCCTCGATGGAAAGGAGCGGCTGCACAGTAGTCAATTCCCCGATGCGGTAGGTGACGGCCGCCCGCGGGCGGCCGCTCAGAAGCAAGGTGAGCTTACGTTACGTCGATGGCCCGTGTGCCGGCCGTTACTTGCGGGCGATCTCGCGGTTCCAGGTGTCCACGAGCTCAGCGCGCTTCGCGTTCACCTCGGTCCAGTCGAGCAGATAGAGGTTCTCGACCGAGCCCTTCTCGCCCCAGGGCAGCTTGCGCGCCGTTTCCGCGGAGACCGTCACGTTCTTCACCGACGGGCCGAGATAGAGCTTATCGGCGAGGCACTGCGAGGCTGCCGGGGTGAGGGCGGTATCGATGAACTTCTGCGCGAGCTCCTTGCGCGGCGTGTTCTTGACGAGGTGCAGGCGCGCATCCGTCGCCCAGACGCCTTCCTTCGGAACAGTGAAGCCGATCGGCAGGTTCTTGGCGATGAGGTCGAAGGCGCCGACGTTGAAGTGTGCGCCGATGATGGCCTCGCCGCTTTGGAAGGCGTTGGAGGCAGCGCCCGACGAGTCGAAGAACAGAGCGGGCTTGAGCTCCTTGATCTTGGCGAAGACAGGCTTGAAGTCGCCGGCCGGCGCGTTCCAGATCTTGTGCAGGAAGAACAGGAAGGGCACGCCGGAGGAATTGGCCGGGGACGGGATCGTCACCGCGTCGGCGTATTCCGGCTTCCACAGATCGTTCCAGGACGTCGGCGGCGTGGCGATGTCCTTGGTGTTGTAGGTGAGGCCCAGCGAGTAGTATCCGGTACCGACGGCATAGATGCCGTTGCCGTTCTTGTAGATCGCCTGCGGCAGCGTCTGGGCGAGGTTGGGCACCCCTGCCTCGGTGATCGGCTCGAGCACTCCCGCGGCTTCGGCGAGTTCACTGACGCCGCCATCCATCCACGCGACGTCGATGGTCGGCGCGTCCTTTTGCTGCTGCAGCTTCGACATGGTGACGGTGGAGGTGCCGACTTCCGGCACGACGGCAATGCCCGTCGCCTTGGTGAAGGGATCGGCGACGCAGGCCTTGAAAGCATCGCCCCAATTGCCGCCATACCAGGCGACGCGCAGGGCATCCTGCGCCGAAGCGGGCGCGGTTGCGGCAGCCAGAGCCAGTGCCGAAGCGGTCACGAGACCGTAGATACGTGCCATGTTGTTATCTCCCCTTATGCAGGCGGCCCAATAGTCTTCCGGCGGGTGCTGAAGAGACTTGCAGGATCGGGTCAGAAACTTTGATATAGACGACATGCTTCCGACGCCACCACCCCAGGCCTCTCGGCAGGGTCCTCCGCCCGCCTTCCGCACCTCACCGCTTCGCGTGGGTTTCGTCCTGCTCGACCAGTTCACACTCGCCGCGTTTGGCGGACTGATCGACGCCTTGCGCCTTGCCGCCGACCATGGCGGACGCAGCCGTCAGATCCACGCCTCCTGGACGGTGATGAGCCTCGACGGGACGCCGCGCCGGGCGAGTTGCGGTGTGGTAATCTCCGACAGTTCGCCGCTCCTCGATCCCACGGGTTTCGACTACATCGCCGTGTGTGGCGGGAACGACTATCTGAACGAACGCCATCCGTCTGCTCTGCTCGACTATCTGCGGCTCGCCGCCGCGCGGCGCGTGCGGCTTATTGGCGTGTGCACCGGCACGTTCGCCATCGCCCAGGCGGGCCTTGCCCGGAAGCGGACCGTTTGCATTCACTGGAATGTGCTCGAAGCCTTTCAGGCGCAGTTTCCCGAGCCGATCGCCGTCACTGACAAGCTTTTCGTCGATGAGGGAGACCTTTTATCCTGCGCGGGCTCGACCGCCGCGATCGATCTCGGCCTGTACCTGATCACGCGGCACTGCGGCTCCTCGAAGGCGAACCAGGCGGTGCGGCACATGATGCTGCAGGGTATGCGCCCCTCATCGTTGCCGCAGCCGCACTTCTTTGCCGATCTCGCACACATCACGGATGCGCGAGTTCACCAGGCCGTGCACTTCATGGAACAGAGACTTGACGATCCGCCGTCGGTTGAAGCCATCGCGCGCTATGTCGGCTGCTCGGGTCGCCAGCTCGAGCGCGCCTTCAACGCTGCGCTCGGCGTTGCGCCTGCGGCGTTCCAGCGGCAACTGCGTAACGATTACGCCCGTTGGATGCTTGAAAACAGCCCGCGCTCGATCACAGAGATCGCCTTCGACTGCGGCTTCTCGGATGCGGCGCACTTCTCGCGCGAATTCCGGAAAACATCCGGTCTTTCGCCCCGGCAGTACCGGGCTGACCGACAGGCATCGCGCAAACCATCTGCAAGTTTGTCGCCATAGCGTCAGAGCGCCGAGGCCCGGACGTTCGCTCATAGCCTCGCCGCGCCTGCGCTGCTATGTTCGAGCCCCGTTTTGACGAACTCCAGCTGAAGGGAAAGCGGCGCCAGCATGACCGGTGGCGATGACAATTCTGGAGGGTGCTGCTCTCGTGTTCGGAATAAAAACCCGAGCAGCGAACTCGCGGGCGCTATAGCCATTGTCCCGCGCGGCATCGATGAAGGTGCGGCATTCATCCTGATCAACGGTGGCCCATTCCTCATGGGATCCAACGATTCGGCTGCGCATCCATTGGATGGGGAGGGACCGGTGCGCGTAGTCCAGCTGTCCCCCTTCTGGATCGATGCTGTAGCGGTTTCAAATCTGCGCTTTGCTCGCTTTGTGGCCGATACGCAGTATGTGACTGAAGCTGAACGTTTAGGATCGTCCTTCGTCTTCAGAGGCTTCCTGGCTTCCGAGCAGTATCTCGAAGCCAATGTTCCAGGCGTTCCTTGGTGGGCCCAAATATCGGGGGCTAATTGGAGGGAGCCAGAAGGCCCTGGCTCGTCAATTGCCAGTCGGAGCGATCATCCCGTAACACACGTTTCGTGGGCGGACGCGCAGGCCTATTGCAGTTGGGCTGGCGCACGCTTGCCGACGGAGGCGGAATGGGAATGCGCGGCCCGCGGTGGGCTTGTGCAGAAGCGCTATCCCTGGGGCAGTGAGCTGATGCCCGACGGTCGGCATCGCTGCAACATCTGGCAGGGGCGATTCCCCGAGCACGACAGTGGGGACGACGGATATCGCGGCACCGCT
>JAEZHL010000092.1 GCA_023416575.1 Pseudomonadota bacterium | reverse complement strand
CAGCGATAGCCTGGCGCCGTCCCTGGCTCTGCTCGCCCTGTGCTGGCTCGCCTTCTCCTGGCCGTGGCTCTCCGGATCGGTCACGATCCCCTGGGACGCAAAGGCTCATTTCCAGCCACAGATACAGTTCCTTGCCGCGAGCCTTGCCCGTGGCGAGCTACCCTTCTGGACACCGCACGTCTTTGCCGGCCATCCCCAGATCGCCGATCCGCAATCGATGATCTTCTCCCCGCCCATGCTGCTGCTGGCGCTGTTCGACGCGGCGCCAAGCCTGCAGGCTGTGGATGCGACGGTGATGCTGTCGCTCCTCGTGAGCGGAATCGGCGTGATACTCCTCTGCCGCGATTTCGGATGGCACTGGGCGGCGGCCGTGATCGCGGCGCTCGCGTTCCAGTTCGGCGGCTCGATGGCTTGGCGGGTGCAGCACATCGGTCAGGTGCTGAGCCTCGCCTACCTGCCGTTCGCCTTGTTTTTCCTGCGGCGCGCCCTCGACCGCTCGAGCATCGGCTACGGAGCGGCCGCCGGCCTTTTCACTGCGTTCATCGCGCTCGGACGCGATCAGGTCGGCCTGCTGTCGCTCTACTTCCTGGCGGGCTACGTCGCGTGGCACTGGTTCAGCGCCGGGGCGGTCTCGGCGACAATCCGGTCGAGCCCCAAACCGCTCGTCGCAACGGCGGCGACCGCGCTTGCCGTCGCCGGCATTCCGATCGTGCTGACGCTCCTGCTCGCGGACATCTCGAACCGGCCGTCGATCGACTTCGTCAGCGCGGGACGCGGCTCACTTCACCCTGCTTTGTTCATCACCGCTGCCATCCCGCAGCTGTTCGGCGGCGGCGGCCCCATGGCGGAGTACTGGGGCCCGCCGAGCTACAGATGGCACGGAACGGATCTCTTCCTGGCGCAGAATATGGGCCAGCTCTACCTTGGCGCCGTTCCGCTGCTGCTGATCGTGGCCGGCGTCTGCCGCGGCGTCTTCTGGGATCGCGAGATCCGTTTCGTTAGCATAGCCGCCATCGTCGCCCTGCTCTACGCGCTCGGCTGGTATACGCCCGCCTTCCGGCTCATGTACGAGATGATCCCCGGCGTGGCGCTCTATCGCCGCCCGGCTGACGCGACCTTTCTCATTGGCGGCCTCGCCGCCCTGCTCGCCGGCTATGCCGCGCACCGGTTGTTCACCGGCACGCTGCCGGAAGTCGCCCGCTGGCGTCGCTGGGCCGAGGTGGGGACGTTCGCGGCTGTCTTTATCCATGGGCTGACCTTCGCGCTGCGGCTCGACCAGATCGGCGTGGCGACCGGGCCACTGCTGCAAGCTGCGGCCTGGATCGGGGTCGGTGGCCTCGTCCTTTATCTCATGGCGCGGCTCGGCGCGGCACGGGTCCTGATCGCGCCGCTGGCGCTCATTAGCATGCTGACGGCCGATCTTGCCGTCAACAACGGGCCCAATGGCGCCACTGGCCTGCCGCCGTCGATCGCCGAAATGCTGCAGCCGGACACACGCAACGAAACGGTGACGCTGCTGAAGCGCAAGCTGGCCGCGACGGCCAGTGACACGCACCGCGATCGGGTGGCACTCGTGGGCCTCGGCTTCCACTGGCCGAATGCCAGCCTCACGCACGGCTTCGATCACACGCTCGGCTACAATCCCGTGCGCCTTGCCCTCTACACCGCGGCGACTGGCGCCGGGGACACGGTGGGCCTGCCCACGCAGCGGACCTTTACCCCGCTCTTCCCCTCCTACCGCTCCCAGCTTGCAGACTTGCTGGGCCTGCGTTTCATCGCGACTGGCGTGCCGATCGAAGAGATCGACCCGCGCCTGCAGCCCGGCGATCTCACGCTGATTGCCCGGACAGCAAACGGCTACATCTACGAGAACCCGCATGCGCTGCCGCGGGTGCTCTTCGCCCATCAGGCCGTGCAAGCCAGCTCCGCATCTCTCCTGCGCACCGGCCACTGGCCAGCGGCCGACTTGGCAACGACGGTCGTGCTCGAGGAACCACCCCCGTCGCGCGCGCGGCGCCCCGGGAGCGCCCGCATCCTCAGCTATGGCAACAACGAGGTGCTGATCGAAACGAGCAGTCCGGATGGCGGCTGGGTCGTGCTCAATGACGTCTGGCATCCCTGGTGGTTCGTGGAGGTTGACGGCGTGCCTGCGACACTGAAACGGGCCAACGTGTTATTTCGCGCAGTGGAAGTGCCTCCAGGAAGCCATACGGTACGCTTCGTGTTCCGGCCACTCGCCGGTGCGTGGCATGAAATTCTGAACCGGCACTAACCGACGCCCATGAATCTGATCAAAGTAAACTTGCGTGCCGTGGGCCTGCTCGCGTCAGAGCGGTGGCTCGCGATCTCCCTCGTCTGCGCGAACATCGCCATCGGCCTCGTGCAGCTTGCCGAGCCCATTCTGTTCGGCCGGGTCGTCGACGCGCTCTCGCAGGGCGGCGCCGTGTTCTCCCTGATCGCCCTGTGGGCAGCCATCGGGCTGTTCGGCATCGTTTCCGGCGTCATCGTCGCGGTTGCCGCCGACCGGCTCGCCCATCGCCAGCGGCTCGCAGCCATGAGCCGGGCCTTCGAGCGCACGCTGACATTGCCGATCAGCTACCTCGCCGAGCGCGGAACCGGCGCTACGGTCAGGACCATCGTCGCCGGCACCGACGCGTTGTTCGCCACCTGGCTGACGTTCGTGCGCGAGCAGCTCTCGGCCATCGTCAGCATCCTGTTTCTGGTCCCGACCGCCATCTACATGGACTGGCGCCTCGCGGGCCTGCTCGCCATCCTGGCGGTGATCTACACCATCCTCAACGTGATCGTCGTCTATCGGACCTCCGACGGGCAAGCCGCGGTCGAGCGCTACTACATCGACGTCTACGGCCGCGTCGGCGATGTCATCGGCAACGTTCCCGTGGTGCAGAGCTACGCGCGTCTTGCCGCCGAGGCGACGGCGCTGCGCAATCTCATGAGCCAGCTGCTGGCCGCGCAATATCCGGTGCTGACCTGGTGGGGATTTCTCAATGTCCTCACGCGCGCCGCCTCGACCATCACCATGGTGTCGATTTTCACCGTCGGCGCTTGGCTCTCCAGCCGCGGCGAGGTCACGGTGGGTGAGATCGTCAGCTTCGTCGCCTTTGCCGGGCTTCTCATCAGCAAGCTCGACCAGCTGTCCGGCTTCGTCGCGCGCATGTTCATGCAGGCGCCGACGCTGAAGTCCTTCTTCGATCTGATCGACACCAATGTTTCCATCGTCGAGCGGCCGGACGCAAAGCCGCTGCAGAACGTCAAAGGACGCGTGCGCTACGAGGACGTGACTTTCCGCTACGGCGAAGGCGAGCAGGGCGTCTTCGGCCTCGACTTCGAGGCAAAGCCGGGCGAGACGGTCGCCCTCGTCGGACCGACCGGCTCCGGCAAGACGACGACGCTCGCCATGCTGCAGCGCCTGCGCGATCCCGAATCCGGCCGCATCCTGATCGACGGCCAAGACATCCGCGACGTCACGCTGGAATCGCTGCGCCACGCTATGGCGGTGGTGTTCCAGGATGCGGGCCTCTTCAACCGCGGCATCGGCGAGAACATTCGCCTCGGACGGCCCGATGCCACCGACGCGGAGGTCGAGGAAGCGGCACGCCTCGCCGAGGCTGACAAGTTCATCAAGCGCAAACCGCGCGGCTACGCCTTCCTCGCAGGCGAGCGGGGCGCGGCCCTCTCCGGTGGCGAGCGCCAGCGGATCGCGATCGCGCGCGCCATCCTCAAGCAAGCTCCGATCCTGATCCTGGACGAAGCGACGAGCGCGCTCGACACCGAGACGGAAGGCAAGATCAAGCGCGCACTCGATGCCGTCCGGCGCGGACGCACGACGTTCATCATCGCGCATCGCCTGTCGACGGTCGCAAACGCCGACCAGATCCTGGTTTTCGATCACGGCCGCATCGTGGAGCGCGGAACGTTCAAGGCGCTCGTGCAGAAAGGCGGCCTGTTCGCGCGGCTCGTCGCCGAGGGTGGCTTCACGGAGCCGAGCGAGCCGGAACCGACGGAAACCGCTCCCGGCGAGGCATCAGCGCTGGCTTAGGTCAATAAGGACAACCCAGTCCGCCCGCTCACGCCAGCCGCACCGTCGGCTCGCGCACGCCGCGCAC
>JAEZHL010000350.1 GCA_023416575.1 Pseudomonadota bacterium | reverse complement strand
TGCGCTTGCTGCCCTGTTCGTCGAGCCGGCCCGCCGCCGCCCCGAGAGCCGGTTCCTGATCGGCGGGGCTCAGTATCCGCCGGACTTTCCCTGGTGCCCGAACGTCTATTTCGTCCGCCACCTCCCGCCGACGGAGCACGCGGCGTTCTATTCCTCCTCCCGGCTGACGCTGAATGTCACTCGCCGGGCGATGGCGGAGATGGGCTGGTGCCCCTCGGGAAGGCTGTTCGAGGCTGCCGCGTGCGGGGCCGCGATCATCTCGGACAGCTGGCCAGGGCTCGATCAGTTCTTCACGCCGGGCGACGAAATCCTGCTTGCCCAGAGCGGCGAGGACGTCCTCGCTGCACTTGACCTCGGAGAGGGGCAGCGGCTCAGGATCGCCCGAGCTGCACGCGAGCGGGCGCTTGCCGATCACTCCTCTGACCGCCGCGCCGACGAGCTCCTGTCGCTTCTCGGGACCCGGGTTGCGGGCGAGGCTGAGCGCATAGGGTCGACGCGCCTCCCTTTCCCCAGCGCCGAAACCGGCGACCTGAGTGTCCCCAACGCCCGAGCCGCATCCGCCCCCTCGTCCCTGCGCGCGTTCCGCCGCGCGACGCATGTCGATCGCGGGGTCGCTTTAGAGCGGCGCATCCGGCGGCGCTCCAGTCGGAGGACGTGAACGTCGTGATCTGGGGAATCATACCCGCAGCAGGCCGGGGCACCCGCATCCAGCCGCTCGCCTTCTCCAAGGAGCTGCTTCCCGTCGGCAGCCGGATGTCAGGCGGCACGGAACGGCCCTGCGCCGTCTCCGAATACCTCCTCGACCGCATGCTGCTCGCCGGCGCCGACCGGATCTGCTTCGTGATCTCGGCCAGCAAGACTGACATCATGCAGTATTTCGGCGCCGAGTATGGTCCAGCCCCGATCGCCTACGTGTTGCAGCCACAGCCTGCCGGGTTGTGCGATGCCATTTTCCGGGCCGAGCCAGTCATTGGCCGCGACGACGGCGTGCTGGTCGGGCTGCCGGACACGATCTGGTTTCCCGAGGCGGCACTTGCCGACCTGCCGGATGACCAGTTGGCATTCCTCCTGTTCCCGGTCGACCGACCGGAGTTCTTCGACGCCGTCGTTCTCGATCGCGCGGACCGCGTGACCGAAATCCAGGTCAAGCAGCAGGGGGCGAACTCCAATTGGATCTGGGGTGCATTTCGGATGCCGGGCCGTGTCTATGCCGACCTCAAGCAGCTGTGGATCGCCCGCGGCCGCAGCGACGAGTACATGGGCACCCTCGTCAACGCCTATCTCGCCGCGGGTGGCTCGGCAGTCGGCATCAAATCCGGGAACGCCTACGTCGATGTCGGCACCCTCAACGGCTACCGCACCGCCTCGGCCCTCGTTGCTGAGGGAGCGCCTACGGGTGGTGGCATCCGCGGCGAGCCACTGAACCGGAGACCGATCGAGCCGGTCCTATCAGACGAGGCCAGCCGGTGAGCGACACCCTGCACCAGAGCTCCCTGACCCGAGAGGAGATCGCCCGGCAGATCGCGGCACTGGCCCCTTGGTTCCACAACCTCGAGCTGGCGGGCATTCAGACCGCTCCCGATCACTTCCTCGGCGACTATCCCGCCATCAAGTCGAAGCGCTTCTGGCACGCCGTCGCCCCGCATCTCAGGGGCCGCAGCGTGCTCGATATCGGCTGCAATGCGGGCTTCTACTCGATCGCCGCCATGCGCGCCGGCGCCGCGCGGGTGCTCGGCATCGATTCCGACCCCGATTACCTCGCCCAGGCCCGCTTTGCCGCGGAAGTCTCCGGGCTGCCGATCGAATACCGCCAGCTCTCGGTCTACGACGTCGGCACGCTGGGGGAGCGGTTCGACGTCGTGCTGTTTCTCGGCGTTCTCTACCATTTGCGCCATCCGCTGCTCGCGCTCGACCTGATCCACGAGCACGCGGCCGGCGACCTCCTCGTCTACCAGTCGATGCAGCGCGGCAGCGCCGAGACGGCCGCCGTCGATCGCGACTACGACTTCTGGCAGACGGACCACTTCGACCGGCCGGATTATCCCAAGCTGCATTTCATCGAGCACGCCTATGCCGGCGATCCGACGAACTGGTGGGCGCCGAACCGCGCCTGCTCGGAGGCGATGCTGCGCAGCGCGGGATTCGAGATCGCGGCGCATCCGGAGGATGAAGTCTTCATCTGTCGTCGCGCTGCGGCCCCTTCCGGGGCAGGCGCGGTCTATCCGGCGCGGGGGCCAGCATGATCGAAGCGGCGATGATCTGGAACGAGCCGAACAACAAGTCCCACTGGGACCCCGAGCTCGACCCGGACTGGGCGCGCTTCGCCCGCATGACGATCCTCGCCTGCGAGGCCATCCGGCGCGAGAACGAGCGCCTGCCGCGCGTGCTCGGCGGCATCTCGCCGATCGACCCGCACTTCATCCGCAACATGGGCATGCGCGGCGTTCTCGATCACGTGGACGTGGTGGCGGTGCACGGCTTTCCCCTCGACTGGAACCTGTGGCAGATTCACGAGTGGCCGGACAAGCTCGCCGAAATCCGCGCCGAGACCAGCCTGCCTGTGTGGGTGACGGAGGTCGGCGTCTCGACCTTCGGCGCCGAGGAGGTGCAGGCCTGGGGCCTCGAGCGCACCGCGGCGCTGCTCATCGGCCAGACCCCGCGCATCCACTGGTACAGCCTCTACGACCTGCCGCGCACGTGGGAGGCAACCACACGGCACCGCGAGGCAGAAGGCTCCTCCTATTATCGCCATTTCCACATGGGGCTCCTGCGCGAGGATGGGAGCCCGAAACTGGCGCTGGACGGCTTCGCGCGGCATACGCCGCAGATGGGCATATGCCAGTGGTTCCATTTCGAGGATCACCGGCTCGACGACGCGGTCGCCTGGATGAAGCGGCTCGGCGTCCGCCACCTGCGCACCGGCCTTTCCTGGGCCGACAGCTATCGTCCGAACGCCCTCGCCTGGTTCGACCGGCAGATGGCGGCGCTCGCCGATTTCGACGTGACGCTCACCTTCTGCTTCACACCCGAGCATCGCGGAATCGCGCCGCATCATACCAGCCCGCCGCTCGTCGACGCCGAGTTCGCCGACTTCTGCGCCCGCATGGTCCGCCGCTATTGTCCCGGCCCGGAGCGAGCCGAAACGGGCCGTCTGGCGTTTGAGGCATAGACACACTGCCCACAGGTGGCCGCCATGAATGCCGAGGAGACCCGGAACGACAACCCGCCACAGCACCAGCATGGTCATGATCGCTTGGCCGAGCTGTTCGCACCCCAGCGCGACCGGGTCGATGCCCCGGATGTCGGGATCGTGTTCGCCCATCCCGATGACGAGACCATCAGCTGTGGCGCGCAGCTTCCGCGCTGGACCGGAGCGAGCCTCGTCCTCATGACCGATGGCGCGCCTGTCAACCTCAAGGACGCTCACAAGCTGGGCTTTGCGACGGCCTCCGAATACGCCGCCGAGCGCAGCCGCGAGCTCGGCCATGCCCTGGCTATCGCCGGCGTCGCTGCCGACAGGCTCCTGACACTCGACATCCCCGACCAGCAGGTCGCCCGCCAGCTCGTGAGCGCCACCCGCCGGCTGGTCGACATCATGAAGGCCCGCGACCTCGACGTGATCTTCACGCATGCCTACGAGGGCGGTCATCCCGATCATGATGCAACCGCCTTCGCCGTCCATGCCGCCGCCCGCCTGCGCGAAGCTGCCGGGCACCCGGTCCTGGTGCTCGAGATGCCCTTCTACCAGGCCGGCGACGGCGGCATGACCCGGCAGCACTTCGCGCCCGCGGACGATGCCCCCGAGATCACCGTGCACCTTTCCCCTCATGAGCAGGCCCTGAAGCGGCGGATGATGGCGGCACACCGGAGCCAGGCGGCGATTCTCGGACCGTTCGAGGTCAAGACCGAGCATTTCCGGGTGGCGCCGCGCTACGACTTCACCAAGCTGCCGAATGAAGGGCGGCTGCTCTACGAAAGCGAAGACTGGGGCATGACTGGCGCGGAATGGCTCGTCCTGGCACGGGCCGCGCTCAGCGATCTTGGCCTTTGAGGGCGGACCCACGTGCGGCGGATCCTGCAGGTCGCCTATCCCCTCGCCTCCGTCGGACCCGATGCGGCCGGCGGTGCCGAGCAGGTCCTGCATCACCTCGAAAAGGGCCTCCACGAACGCGGCATCGAGACCGTCGTGATCGCGCAGGAGGGCTCGACCGCAGCGGGACGGCTGATTCCCGTGCCGGCCGTCGCTCCGCCCTATGACGAAAAGGCGGTTCGAGCGGCACGGCGGCACCATGGCGAGGCCATTCAGGAAACTCTGGCGCGCTGGCCGGCCGATCTCGTCCACATGCACGGGTTCGACTTCGACAGCTACCTGCCGCCGCCCGGCATTCCCGTGCTGGCGACGCTGCATTGCCCCGCCTCTTGGTGCAGCCGCCAGGCACTCGATCCGCCACGGGCGGGCGTGTGGCTCAACGGCGTTTCGCGCCAGCAGCACGCGGCCCTTTTGCCGAACCGCCGTCTGCTGGGCCACGTCGAGAACGGCGTGCCGTTGGACACGCTGTCAGGGCGCCACGCCAAGCGCCGCTTCGCTCTCGTGCTGGCGCGGATCGCGCCCGACAAGGGGATCCGGGAGGCGCTCGAAGCGGCCCGCACCGCCGATATCCCGCTGCTGGTTGGCGGCGAACTTTACCCCTACCCCGAGCACCAACGCTATTTCGAAGAGTTGCAGCCGCTGCTCGATCGCCGCCGACGCTATCTGGGCCCCGTCGGCTTTGCGCGGAAGCGCCGGCTCCTCGCGGCCGCACAGTGCCTCATCGTTCCGAGCCTCGTGCCGGAAACGAGCTCGCTCGTTGCGCGCGAAGCGCTCGCAGCCGGCACGCCGGTCGTAGCATTCCGCCGGGGCGCGCTCGTCGAGACAATCGAGCACGGCCGCACGGGCTTTCTCGTCGATGACATCGCGGCCATGGCGAAGGCGATCGCGGCCGCACCCACGATCGAACCCGAGGCGTGCCGCGCTACAGCCCGCGCCCGTTTCTCCCTCACGGCGATGGTGGACGGCTACATGAACATTTATCGGGAAGTCATCGCCCGCTCCTCCTCCGTCCTGCAGCGCGCGGCGGAGCCGGTGCCGTGATCCCTGGCGCCGCGGTCGAGGAGATCAACGACACCGCCGCGCTCGCCCGCCTCGAGGGCGCG
>JAEZHL010000064.1 GCA_023416575.1 Pseudomonadota bacterium | reverse complement strand
CCGCCCGTGTTCATCGGCTCGAATTTCTCGACACCCTGGCCATTGAGGTGCGCGGCAAGCTCGAAGACCGCGAACAGTGTGGCTCCGCTGGTGCTGCAGATTTCAGCCGTATCCCCGACATGGTCGTCGTGGCCGTGCGTCAGAGCCACGTGCGTCACACCGCGCGTCGCATCCTCCCAGGCGACCCCCGACTTCTCGAAGGTGGGATTGCCCTTCAGGAAGGGATCGATCAGGAGCACGCTGTTGCCGGTTTCGATGCGGAAGCAGGAGTGGCCTAACCAGATGATTTTCATGGGCGATGCCTCAATTGAAGGGCGACGTTCGCGGGTTGGGCGCAGTATAAGGCGGGCACTGGAAGCAACAACCCTCTCGATGGAGTGACGACCGATCGTGCCTGAGATGCCGCCCGGCGAGACACTGTCCGATCCGGCCGCCTTCGTCGAGCGGCTGGAAAAAGGGAAGCGGCTCATTGGCCTCGACCTGGGCACGAGGACGATCGGGGTGGCCTTGTCGGACGTGACGCGCATGATTGCGTCATCCTTCGAGACCATCATGCGCACCAAGTTCACGGCCGACGCCGCCCGCCTGATGGAGATCGCGGCGGAGCAGGGCGTCGGCGGCGTCGTCATCGGCCTGCCGCGCAATCTCGATGGCAGTGAGGGGCCACGAGTGCAATCGACGCGGGCTTTCTCTCGCAACTTCAATCGCTTGTCGCCCCTGCCCCTGCTGCTTTGGGACGAGCGCCTGTCGACTGTCGCGGCCGAGCGCATGCTGATCGAGGCCGACAGAAGCCGCAAGCGCCGCGCCGAGGTGATCGACAAGGTCGCCGCCACGATCATCCTGCAGTCCGCGCTCGATCGTATGAGGGGGATCGGGTAGCGCCGCAGCAGGCACCAAGTGGTCCCGAATTCGATTATATTGATTCTTCTCTCCCCAGCGGGGGAGGGCATCAAGTGAGTGCCTCCCGTGTCCTGATCCTCCGAGGAGGGGAGGCACCCGCGGTGAAGCGCCAAGCCGGGTGGCCACGATGAAGATCAATCCCTCGGCCGACGAGGTCGCAAACCAATCGCCGCCGTTCGTGGATGTGAACCTGTTCACGACCGATGTGGCGTTGCAGGAAGCGATTGGGCGGGAGGGGGCGCCGCACGCGCGGGAGCGGCTGACGGCGCTGGGGGCCGTCTGCGGCAGCGCCGAAGCCTTCGAGCGCGGCCGGCTCGCCAACGAGTATCCGCCGCGCCTTAGGACGCATGATCCGAAGGGCCGGCGATGCGATGTCGTCGAGTTCCATCCCGCGTATCACGCTCTGATGGCGCAAAGCATGGCGGCGGGATTGCACTGCGGCTCGTGGGAAGCCGATGGGTCCGGGGCCGAGAACGTGGCCCGGGCAGGCGCCTTCTTCATGACGGCGCAGATGGAAGCGGGGCACTGCTGCCCGCTGACGATGACCAACGCGGCTGTTCCGACGCTTCGCCTGCAACCGGAGCTGGCCCAACTCTGGATTCCGGGCATCCTGTCGCGCAGCTACGACCCCGCCTTTGCGCCGATGACCGAGAAACGCTCTGTGACGATCGGCATGGGGTTGACCGAGAAGCAGGGCGGCACCGACGTTCGCGCCAATATCACGCGCGCGGAGGCCGTCGCGCGTCGCGGTGCCGGCCGGGAATACATCCTCACCGGCCACAAGTGGTTCTTTTCGGCTCCGATGTCGGATGCGTTCCTCGTGCTTGCTCAAGCCCGGGAAGGATTGTCCTGTTTCCTGGTGCCTCGCCATCTGCCGGACGACAGTGTCAATGCGCTTCGGCTCCAGCGCCTCAAGGACAAGCTCGGCAACCGTTCGAACGCTTCATCCGAAGTGGAATTTCATGGCGCGCACGGCTGGCTGGTCGGCGAAGAGGGACGCGGCGTCTCCGCCATTATCGAGATGATCACGTATACGCGGCTCGATTGCGCCGTTTCCTCCGCTGGTCTCATGCGCCTCGCGCTCGCCATGGCGATACATCACGCGCAACATCGCACGGTTTTCGGCCGCCCCCTGATCGAGCAGCCGCTGATGGCGCATGTGCTGGCGGATCTCGCTCTCGATGTTGAGGCCGCGACGGCGCTCGTGTTCCGGCTGGCGCGCAGCTTCGATCGTGCTGAGGACGAGCGCGCGGCCGCCTGGCGCCGGCTGATGACACCGGTGACGAAGTACTGGGTTTGCAAGATTGCGCCGATCCTGGTGGGCGAGGCCATGGAATGCCTCGGTGGCAACGGCTACGTCGAGGAGAACGGGATCGCCCGCATCTACAGGGAGGCGCCGGTCAACAGCATTTGGGAAGGCTCGGGCAATGTGATGGCGCTCGACGTGCTCCGGGTGCTGCAACGGGAGCCTGAGGTGGCCCGTATCGTGCTGCAGGAGCTCGCGCAGGCCATCGGTGGTGATCGCCAGCTCGGCGCGGCCCATTCCCGTATCGCCGGCCTGCTTCATGAACCGCGGCTGCTCGACGCGCGAGGGCGGGCGCTCCTCGAAACCATCGCGCTCACCGCGGCGGGCACGCTGCTGCGCGCGCACGCGCCCGCGGCCGTGGCCGACGCCTTCATCGCCACCCGGCTCGCCGGATCTCCACGGCGGACCTACGGTCAAGGGCTCGAGCGGGCCGACGTGCAGACGATCCTCGAGCGTGCGCTGCCAGCGTAAGCCTTATCGCGTGATCGCGCGCGCGATGACACGGCCGGCGTTGATGGCTTGAGTCCAAAGCCGCCTCCAGTCGAACTTGCCCTGGAACCCGCCGAGCCGCCGTACGAGGTTCGCGCGCTGCGCTTCAGGCAGGAGGGCCGCGATCCGGCTCCAGACGGCATCGACATTGTAGAGGCCGATGCTGTCATCGAGGCAAACCGGGATGATATCGCTCAGCGCGAAACCGAGCTCGCCGCCGACGGCCTCCATCGCGCCGCGGATCGAGTGTGCCTTCGGCTGCTCCCCGGAGGCGATGTCGTAGGGTGGCGACCACTCCTGGAATGGGCGCAGCCGGTCGATGTGGGTCAACACCATCAGCATCGGCGGGCGGCGGCGGTTGGGGTGCTCATTGAAATATGAGCGTACCGCCTCGAGGGCCGTCCGGTCGTACTCGCGATCCGCACGGCTCGCGTCGACGACCCACAGGATGAGGTCGCTGTCGGTGGCCGCCTCGGTGAGCCGGGTGATTTCCTCCGCACTACCCTGAATGCCGGGGCTGTCGATGACGAGCGCGGCGGGCATCCCCTCGCGCCTCAGCTCATAGGCGCGGAACGAGGGCGTCGCGGGCAGCGCGTCAACCGCCGCCCGGACCTCCTGCGACAGCGCGTTGACGAGGCTCGATTTGCCCGCGTTGACCTGCCCCGCAACCAGTAGTCGCAACGGCTCGGCGGGCGTTGCCGCCATCTCGGCCTGATCGCGCCGGGTTGCTTCAGTGACGTGCTTCTCGAGCTCTGCGGCAGTGACCCTGAGACGGCCGCCATAAAGGTCGATCGCGGCGCGGCCGACCTCCTCGACATAGCGCTCCGCGATGCTCCGGATGATGTGCTCGCGTCCCATCTCGAACATGCGCCGCGAGAACTGATCGCGGATTTCGTAAGTCGCGGCGGTGACCGGGTTGAGGAGGCGGATGATGCGCCAGATGTCGTAGGCGCGCTCGGCATATTCGATCGCCCCGCGCCAGCCGTAGAGCTTCACGAACTGGCCGACGGTGATCTGGTCGCCGAGGGGGATACTCTCGCGAAAGAAGGGCTTCAACTGATGGCTCACCCGCTCGACGAGGGCGAGCGCTTCGGGAACCGTGAATCGGAGGAGGGGATCCTCCTCGCCCGGATGCAGGCGGCGAGCCACGGCCTCGACGGTTCTCCTGCCGAGGGCGGTCACAGCGTTGACGCTATCCAGCTCGGCCGTGTTCAGGCCGCGCGTGATCTCGATCACGTCGTTCCAGGCCGCCTGCTCCTGCGGCGTCCAGCTCGCGTCGGGAAGGGTCTCGGGCGGCGGCGCTGGCGCGGCTGCGTTCTTTTCGAAACGTCTGAAGCTGACGAGCTGGTAGGTATAGATGATGGCCGAGACGACGCACGCCACCAATGCCCAAAGGACCAGGTAGCCCGTCTGCCAAAGCCAGAGGGTGCCGAAGACGACCAGCGATACCGTCGGTAGCAGGACGGCGACGAAAAACATTGCGCCGCGGATGTAGAGGCTGTCCCGCCGGCGGAGGCTCATCGGGGCGCGGCCCTGTCGGCCGGCTCGGGCGTCGCCGAGATATTGAATGCCTCGGCGAGGGCAGCGCTGTAGGCTTCTGACACACCAGCCAAGTCGAGGTCTCCTCTCCGCCGGCGCGCAAGAAAATAGCACGCCGCCTTACCG
>JAEZHL010000439.1 GCA_023416575.1 Pseudomonadota bacterium | reverse complement strand
AGCGGAATGCCCGTCGCGACGGCAAGATCGGGAATGCCGGGAATGCCCTGCACGCCGTTCGTCAGCCAGCGCTCCTCAGTGATCATCAGGCGGACGGCTTCCGAGAAGCCCAGCGTGACGATCGCGAAATACTCGATGCGCAATCGCAGCGACAACGCTCCGATCGGGATCGCTGCCAGGCCCGCCGCACCCATCGCTGCCGGGAAGGACAGCCAGACCGGCACACCACTCAGCGCGAGGATTGCGGAGGTATAGGCGCCGATTGCAAAGAAGCCGACGTGGCCGAAGTTGATGAGGCCCGTGAACCCGTAGTGAAGATTGAGACCGATCGTAAGCAGCAGGTAGATCAGCGAGATGATCGAGATGGCGATGAGGTAGGACGTGATCACGGGTTACCTCACGCGCTCGGCGCCAGCGAAGATGCCCTGCGGCCGGACCAGCAGCACCAGGAGCAGAATCGCGAATCCTACGCCGATTTTATAGGTGAAGCCGACAAATGGCGTCGACAGCTCCTGCGCCACGCCGATCAGAACCGCGCCGATGACAGCGCCCAGCGGATTGCCGATGGTGCCAAGTATCGTGGCTGCAAAGGCGGGGAGCAGCAGCTCCCAGCCCATCATCGGCGTCACCACGGTCTTTATTCCAAGCAGCACACCGCCTAATCCCGTCACGGCTCCGGCGAGCAGCCATAGCGCGAGCAGGACCCGGCCGGAGCCAATCCCGCAGGTCCGGGCCAAGTCCGGGTTATCCGCAACCGCCCGCATGCGCCGGCCGAGCGGCGTCAGGTGAAGGATGGCGAAGACCACGAGAAGCGCGGCCAGCGCCGTCGCTGCGATGTAAAGATCGGTCGGGACGACACGGATCGGACCGATATCGATTGCCCGCATGAGTGGCACCGAGAAAACGCGCTGGTCGTGGCCGATGAAGAACGTCAGTGCCGAGCGGATCGCAAATGCGAGCCCGATGGAGGCGACAAGCGGGTAAACGCCTGAGCGCCCTTCCAGCTTGCGAAAGACTAAAACATAGAGTGCGGCTGAAAGTGCTGCCATGGCGGCCATTCCGCTGACAGCACCGAGGATGATGGATCCCCCAAACAGCACTTGGCCACCGTAACCGACATAGGCACCAGCCGTCAGGACATCGCCCGCCGATGCATTCGGGAAGCGGGCGATGCCGAAGACCAGGGTCAGCGCGAGGGCGAGCAGTGCGATCCCCAACCCCTCGACGACCCCATTAACCGCCAGGTTGAGGAAGTATGTCAGACCCATTGCACGCCGCCATCAATTCAAGATCAGAGCGAAACAACGCCGGTGCGCTCGAAAACACCCTTCTTGATGGTGCTCTCCGAGAAGTCCGGGGTGACGTCTCCGTATTTGTCGAAGTCGAGGCGGCTCGAGGCGCCCTCGTAGTTGATCGGCCCCTTCTTCATCGCCTCCTTGGCTTCGGCGAAGGTTTCGACGACCGTGCCCTCCGGGTTGGCGACATCGCGGATCTTGGCGTTGATCTCCTTCACCGACGCACCTTTGCCAGCGGCCTCCATTGCAAGACCCCAGACGATCATCATGTCGTAGGTCATCGCCGCGTAGACGTTGGTCGAGCCGGGACTGCCGGTGGCCTTTTGGTAAAGCTCGCTGAAGTGGGCGAATGCCTTCGATTTCTCGTTGGAGATGGAGTCGACGGCAATGACGCCCTCGACGACCTCGTTCCCCAAAGCCTTGACCAGCTTGTCGTTCGCCGCCCAAGCCGGGATGATCCACTTGTTGTCGCCGCCAGCCTGATACCATTCCCGCAGGATGATGGTGGTGTCCGGTAGATAGGAACCCGTGACGATGACATCCGGCTTGGCCGCAAGGATGCGCTGCAGCTCCGAACGGTAGCTTGGCCGGTTTGGCTCGTAGACCACTTCAGCCACGACCTCGCCACCCATGGCAGTCCAGGCTTTCTTGAAGCCTTCCGTATTGCCAATCCCCGATGCATTGTTGAAGGCCATTGTTGCCGGCCGTTTCCAACCATACTTCTGAGCAATTTTCGCAAAGGCCTGACCGAAGCGGTCGTTCGTGGCTTGATAACGCCAGACCAGATCGTCCTTGTCCTCGGTGGAGATGGCTGGCGCGCCGGAGCAGTTCATCAAGGGAATGCCGGCCGCCGCCGTGATCGGCAGTACGGCGAGGGTTACACCCGACGACCACGTACCCATGATCGCCTGCACCTTGTTCACGTCGATCAGCTTGCGAGAAGCGGTGACGGCTGCATCAGGCGTCGTCTGCGTGTCCTCGGCAACGATCTCGATCATGCGCCCGCCTGCGCCGCCAGCGGCATTGATCTCCTTCGCGGCGAACAGGATTGCTTGCTGCATCCCAGAGCCATAGGGGCTGCCTGCGCCCGTGATCGGGCAGAGCGCTCCGACGCGGAAGGGTTCAGCAGCGAAAAGGCGGGTATTCCCGAGCGTTGCGGCAAGCGCCATGGTGCCCGCGCCGACCATAAGCTGACGCCGGGAAGGGGTGTAGATGGTCATGGGTCCCACTCTCTTTGGCTCTCCTGGTCCGGGGCGTTGCGCCCGGATTCCGTTGTTCTGCTTGGGCGTCCATCAGAGGACCTCCGAAGCGAACGCTAGGCGCCAAGAAACATTCCGTCAAGATTGTTTGTTTCCGGAGCGACGGCTTCGATCGCCCCGGCTGCGTTGTCGCGGAGTGTCGAGGGCGACCAGATCGCGCACGTGTGCTTTCCAATGCGCCAGGAGGCCCTCATAGTACGCAGGATCATTCCGAAGTACCGTCTGAATACCCATGCCGCGGAACAGGCAGGTGGTCGCGTTGAGAACCACTTCCACCTCCGCATGACTGAGCGAAGCTCCCTGAAAGAACTCACGCCACGTGGCGTCGAGCGCCTTGTGGAAATCGCGTACGACAGGAATCAGCCTCTCGCGCAGCTCCCTGTTGTGACGAGCTTCCGTTATGTGCTCGATGGTTACGAACAGCAGCCGACCGGAGTACAGTTCCCAGAGATTGTCGAGAAAATCATCGAGCGTCATCGCACCCGAGCGAGCCTCGCCGAGCCAGCTCCTGATCTCCGCGGTAGAGTCCCTGAGAAGGTTCTCCACGGAAACCGCTACGAGGTCTTCCTTGGTCGTATAATGATGCATCAGCGCACCGCGGGACACGCCTGCACGCTTGGCGATCTCAGCGGTAGTGATCCGCGCGTATCCGTGTTCATGCAGCGCGTTGATGGTGGCATCGATCAGGCGGTGCTGCGTGTCCGCGCTTCGCTCCTCTTGCGTCCTGCGCCGACGAGCAGGCTGTTTGGCTGCACCCGTCGTCTTCTTACCAAGAGCCGTGCTCATCAGATCCCTCTTGTCTTCTCCGCCCCCGCAAAGAATAGGGGGCGCTGCAGCGACCGGACGCGCTCCGGAAATAATCCAGACTTCCTGACACGATAGCACACACGCCATTTGGCAAGATCAAGTCCGATTTCGAAAGAGCAAATGTCCGTTATGTTAGCCTGACATCGACTGGGGTAAGAGGGAGGTGCAATCGCGATGGAAATCAAAATCGAAGGAAATTTGGTCAATGCCAGCCTGGAGGGTCCTGAGAGCGCGCCCGTCGTAACGCTCAGCCACTCTCTCGCCGCGCATCTCGACATGTGGCGCCCGCAAATGCCGGCACTCGCGCAGCATTTCCGCGTGCTGCGTTACGACGTACGCGGGCATGGCGGCACACCCCCGACACCGGATGCTTTCGGATTGCGCGAGTTGGCTGAAGACGTACGCAGTCTGCTCTCCGCACTGGACATCCCGCGGACGCATTTCGTCGGGCTGTCGATGGGCGGCATGATCGGCCAGCAGCTTGCCGTGGATCACCCTGCTCTTCTGGAAAGCCTCGTGCTCGCCGACACTTTGAGTGTCTATGGGCCGGACAAGCAGGCCATGTGGCAAGAGCGAATCGATGCCGCCAGCGGAGGACATGGTATGGAGCCGCTGGTCGAGCCCACCATCAACCGCTGGTTCACCGAGCCATTTCGCAAAGCCAATCCCGCCGAGATGGATTGGGTCAGAAGCATGATCCGCGCCACGTCACCCCAGGGATTTATCGGCTGTTGCCGCGCGTTGATGGCGCTCAATCTCACGGATCAACTTTCGAACGTGCTCATCCCAACACTCGTGCTCGTCGGGCGCCAGGACCCGACTACGCCAGTCTCGGGCTCAGAAGTCATCACCAAGGCCCTCCCCAATTCGAGGCTCGTCGTCATCGAAGACGCGGCTCACATCTCTAATGTCGAACAACCAGAGGTTTTTACGGAGGAATTGATGAAATTTCTTATCAGTCAATCCGGTTGATGCGTCGCAAAACCGCCGCCAGGGCCGTCGACAAAACCCTGCTGTCACTGCGTCCTTGGGGTTCTGGTACTCATACGTGTTCGGGGGAATGACAATGGAAACGCGCGCAACACTCTGGACGGGCCGCACACTCACGGGCCTGTTCGCTCTTTTCATTCTTGGCGCCTCGATCACGCCGAAGCTGCTGCACATGCCGGTGGCGGAGGAGACGATGGCCCAACTCGGCTGGCCTGTCGGCTATGCCTTCATGATCGGCGTCATCGAGCTCGGCTGTCTCATTCTCTATCTCATCCCGCGCACGAGCGTGCTCGGTGCGGTGCTGATGATGGGCCTGCTGGGCGGCGCAATGGCCACGCAGATCCGTGCCGGCAGTCCTCTCTTCAGCCATATTCTGTTCAGCGTCTATCTGGGCCTCGTCATGTGGGGCGGCCTGTGGCTCCGCAATCCGCAACTCAGGGCTTTGTTTCCCGTCGCGCGGAAGCCCTAGATGGTAAGATCGCGGGTTCGACAGAATCCGCGCCTCAGGTCGCAACCTGAAACATTGCGCTTGACCCTGATCGTCTGGCAGCTACGCTTCAGCTGGGTACAGTCCGTCAAGGGGATAGGCGGCGTTCTGACGATGATGTCTGTCATTGGATGATCAGCAGCTGTCGCCAGCACCGGCTGGACGTTTCCGTACCGAAGCACGGGCGTGATGCTGATGCCGGCGGGGCTGCTTGAGGTCGACGATCTTACGATTCGGTTCCAGGCCGGTGGGCCTACGGTCGTCGACGCCCTTTCGATCTCGCTGGTGCAGGGCGAAACGCTGTCGCTGGTTGGCGAGTCCGGTTGCGGTAAGTCGCTCACCGCACTTGCAATCATGGGCCTGCTGCCGCCGGGGGCACGAACGACCGGCCGGGTGCACCTGGAAGGCGAGGATTTGCTCGCGGCCAGCGAGCGGCGTCTGGCCGATCTCAGGGGAAATCGGCTCGCGATGATTTTCCAGGAGCCGATGACGTCGCTCAACCCGGCGTTTCGCATCGGCGACCAGATCGCCGAGAGCGTCGTGCGCCACCGCGGCCTGTCGCGCAGTAATGCGAGGGAACGGGCGCTCGACATGCTGCGAGGGGTGCGTATTCCGGCGCCCGAAAAGCGGCTCGATGCTTATCCGCATCAGCTGTCGGGCGGTATGCGTCAGCGCGTGATGATCGCTATGGCGCTCGTCAATGCCCCCCGCATTCTGATCGCCGACGAGCCCACGACGGCCCTCGATGTCACGATCCAGGCGCAGATCCTGGCGCTCGTGCGCGAGTTGCAGCGCGAATCCGGCATGGCGATGATCCTCGTCACGCACGACCTCGGCGTCGTCGCCGAAACGGCCGATCGGGTCGCCGTGATGTATGCAGGGCGGATCGTCGAGACGGCGGTTGCGTCCGATCTCTTCGCCGATCCGCAGCACCCCTATACGCTCGGGTTGATCGGCTCGCTGCCCTCACTCGGCCGGCGCCAGGGCCAGCTGGCGACGATCCCTGGCAGTGTTCCGCCGTCCGATCGCTTTCCGCCCGGCTGCCGGTTCGCGACCCGCTGCCCGTTCGCCGATCGGCGCTGCCACACCGAGGTGCCGCCCCAGCGCGCCATCGGCGCCGACGGCCACACGGTCGCGTGCTTCAAGGCACCGATCGAGCAGCGCGGCGTGGAGCAGGCGGCATGAGCTCCCTCGACGGCGGAGAGACGATCCTCGAAGCGCACGACCTCGTGCGTCATTTCGGCGGGGAGCGGACATTCCCCTTCGGCCGCGCGCCGCTCATTCGCGCCGTCGATGGCGTGTCGCTCGCGATCCGGCGCGGCGAGACGTTCGCAATCGTCGGCGAGTCGGGATGCGGAAAGTCGACGCTCGCTCGTGTCCTCTTGAACCTGATCCCGCCGACGCGCGGCTCGGTCGTGTTCGAGGGGCGCGAGATCACGACAACGCCAGCCGAAGAGATGCGACGGCTGCGCCGCAACATGCAACTCATCTTCCAGGATCCGTTCGCCTCACTCAATCCGCGCATGACGGTCGGGTCACTCATCAGCGAGCCACTCGAGGTGCACGGCATCGCCAGGGGCGCCGAGCGGCGGCGGCGGGTTGCGAAGATGCTGCGCCTCGTCGGCCTGTCGCCCGACCATGCTGGCCGTTATCCGCACGAATTCTCCGGCGGGCAACGCCAGCGGATCGGCATTGCCCGCGCGCTCGCGACCGAGCCACGCCTCGTCATCGGCGACGAGCCTGTCTCCGCGCTCGACGTCTCGATCCGGGCTCAGGTGATCAACTTGCTCGAGGCTCTGAAAGAAGAGCTGGCGCTGACCCTCGTTCTCGTCGCGCACGATCTGGCCGTCATCCGCCACACGTCGGACAGGGTCGCCGTGATGTATCTCGGCGAGATCGTGGAAATTGCGGGCTGCGATGCGCTGTTCGAGGCGCCGCGTCACCCCTACACGCGCTCGCTCATCGAGGCGATACCGGTCCCGGTGCCGGGCGCACGGCGGGCGCGCCGCCTGCTCGAGGGTGACCCGCCGAGCCCGGCTGCGCCTCCGCCCGGGTGCCGCTTTCACACCCGCTGCCCGTTCGCCGCTGACATCTGCCGCATCGAGCGTCCGGCACTGCGCGCCATCGCGCCGGACCACGCCGTCGCGTGTCACCTGGCCGACGCCTTGCCGGCAGCAGTGTCCGCCGACCTCGCCGTAACTGGCAACGATGCCGGCCGCCGCCGGATCAACTTGTTCGCCGAGGCTCAACGCAAGGCAGCATCCGTCGCCTGAGCATGGAGGAGACCACTATGAAGCGAGGAACCATAACGGCCGGCATCGCTGCGCTGGCTTTTGCGCTCACCGGTCTGCCGGCGCTTGCCGCCGACATCCGGATCGGGCTGCAGGAGGATCCCGACATCCTCGATCCGCACGAGGCGCGCACGTTCGTCGGCCGCATCGTATTCAACCTTCTGTGCGACAAGCTCGTCGACACCAACGAGAAGCTCGAGTTCGTGCCGCGGATCGCGACGAGCTGGTCGTTCTCCGGCGACGGCAAGACGATGACGCTGAAGCTCAGGTCCGGTGCCAAGTTCCACGACGGCACGGGAGTCGACGCCGCGGCCGTCAAGGCAAATATCGAGCGGGCCAAAACGCACCCCACCAGCCGGCGCAAGAGCGAGCTGAATTCGGTCGCGGCCGTCGAAGCGCCGGATGCCGAGACGGTCGTCTTCAAGTTGACCGCTCCGGACGCGACCCTGCTCGCCCAGCTTTCAGATCGCGCCGGCATGCTGCTGTCGCCCGCGAGCTTCGACAAGCCGGTGGGACCAAGCCCGGTTTGCTCGGGCCCCTACAAGTTCGTCGAGCGCGTCCAGAACGACCGCATCGTGCTGACCCGCTTCGCCGATCACTGGGAAGGCGACAAGTACGCCTTCGACAAGGTGACGTTCCGCATCATCCCCGACACCACTGTGCGGCTCGCGAACCTGCGCTCGGGCGAGCTCGACATCATCGAACGGCTGGCGCCGAGCGACGCGAAGTCGGCCAAGGCTGATCCGGCATTGCAGGTCGCCTCGATCGCGGGGCTTGGTTATCAGGGCATCACGATCAACATCGGCAACGGCGACCGCTCCAAGACGCCGCTCGGGCAGGACAAGCGGGTACGCCAGGCGCTCGCGCTCGCCATCGACCGTGTGGCGGCCAACGAGGTGGTGTTCGAGGGCATCATGACGCCGTCGGCGCAGCCTTTCCCGCCGGCGAGCCCCTATCACGACCAGGACTTCAAGGTGCCGGCGCGTGATGTCGAGAAGGCAAAAGCGCTGCTGAAGGAGGCTGGCGCCGAAGGAATCTCCATCGAATTGCAGGTCGCGAACTCCACTGTCGAAATCCAGCTCGCCGAGGTGATCCAGGCGATGGCCGCCGAGGCGGGAATCACGATCTCGCTCAGGGCCACGGAGTTCGCGACGATGCTGAAGGAGCAGAGCGCCGGCAACTATCAGGCGACGCGCGTCGGCTGGTCGGGTCGCGTCGATCCCGACGGCAACATCCATCAATTCGTGACGACCGGTGGCGGCATCAACGACTCGAAGTTCTCGCATCCCGAGGTCGACGCGGCGCTGAACGCCGCCCGCAGCGTCTACGACGTCGAGGAGCGCAAGAAGCACTACACGGCGGCAGAGAGAATTACGCGCGATGAACTGCCGATCATCTATCTCTACCATCCGGCCTGGGTGTGGGCGATGTCGGCCAAGCTCAAGGGTTTCGTCCCCAATCCGGACGGCATGATCCGCCTCGCCGGTGTGACGTTGCAGTAGCAAACGTCAGCATCGCGGCCGGTACGCTGGACCGAGCGCGCCGGCCGACACCGAAATGGCCGAGACCTGAAGCCGGAGCCTGAACCCGCCGATGTGGGCCCTGATCCTCAACCGCGTCCTGGTCGCGATCCCGACCCTCTTCATCGTCACGGTGTTCGTGTTCGTCTTGCAGCGCATGCTGCCGGGGGATCCGCTGCTCGTGATGGCGGGCGAGGAGCGTGATCCTGCCGTCTTGGCGCAGTTGCGCCAACTTTACGGGTTCGATCAGCCACTGCCCGTGCAGTTCTTTGCCTGGCTGCGCGAGGTACTCTCCGGCAACTTCGGCGCCTCGCTCAGGACCGGCGAGCCGGTTCTGAAACTCATCGGACAGACTCTGCCGGTGACGATCCAGCTCGCCGTCGCCTCTATCCTGATCGCACTCGCGATCGGTATTCCGATGGGCATTCTCGCGGCGGTGCGTAAGGGCACGTGGGTCGACACGCTCGCCAGCATGGTGTCGCTGTCGGGGCTTTCGATCCCGAACTTCTGGCTCGGCATCGTCCTGATACTCGTGGTCGCCGTGCACCTGAATTGGCTGCCCGCCTCGGGATTCGTGTCTGTATTCGTCGACCCCGGCCGCGCACTCCGGACGACGATCATGCCGGCGTTCGTGCTCGGCTCCGGTCTCGCCGCAATCCTGATGCGCCACACCCGCTCGGCGATGCTCGAGGTGCTGAGCCTCGACTACGTTCGAACCGCGCGGGCCAAAGGTCTGCTGCCGCGCTCCGTGATCCTGAAGCATGCATTCCGCAACGCGCTGGTGCCGATCGTGACGCTCACGACGCTCCTCTTCGGCCAGCTCCTCGCCGGCGCGGTGCTCACCGAGCAGGTGTTCACCATTCCGGGCTTCGGCAAGTTGATCGTCGATGCCGTGTTCAATCGCGATTACGGAGTGGTGCAAGGCGTGGTGCTGTGCACGGCGATGGCGTTCATCCTGATGAACCTCGTCGCCGACGTCCTCTATATCGTGATCAACCCGAGGCTCAGGACGTGATGGCCATCGCCGAGACCGATGCGCAGCGGGTGCCGGCGGGCGAAGAGATCGCCCCGCGCGAGCGGCGCGCGCTGGCGAAGTTTCTCAGAAATCGCGCCGCCGTCTTCGGCACGCTGCTGGTCGGCGCCTTCGTGCTCATGGCGCTGCTCGCACCGTTGATCGCGCCCTACGATCCGACGAAGACCAATTTCGCGGCGCTGCGCAAGGCGCCGTCGGCGCTCTACTGGCTCGGCACGGACGAGCTCGGCCGCGATATCCTCTCGCGCGTCATGCACGGTGGCGTCGCCTCGCTGTATGCCGGCGTCGTGTCCGTCGCCATCGCCCTCGCCGTCGGCATGCCCATCGGACTTCTCGCCGGCTGGTTCGGCGGCTGGATCGACGCTGTCATCGGTCGCATCACTGATGCGCTCCTCGCAGTCCCCTTTTTGATCCTTGCCATTGCACTTGCCGCCGCACTCGGCCCGTCACTTACCAATGCGATGATCGCAATCGGCTTGTCGCAGGTACCGATCTTCGTGCGCCTGACGCGCGGTCAGGTTCTCGCCGTCAAGGCCGAGGAA